>JAPPMR010000038.1 GCA_028818995.1 Candidatus Poribacteria bacterium
TCTATGCCGTTCCTACGGAACTCAAGAGAGGTAGATAACATTTTTCTATAAACATTCCGTCCCTACGGGACTAAAGACACGGACAAGATGGCAACACATATAATTTATAATTAACGTCATAGCGAAAAATCAGCAAAAACATTTAAAACTAAATACCCTGAAGAGTTTGCGATGCACCTGAGAGAAATATGGAAAGGAGAATAGATAACAATGGAAAACGAACACCAAATTATTACAGAATCTGAAGAACATGATGAATATGAGGATTCTGAAGAAATCTTAGAGACAGCGGAACTACCAATACTTCCGGTGAATGATCTTGTCATCTTCCCTTATATGCCACCGGTGCCACCTTTTCCGCCGCATCATGTTGCGCTTTCAGGAAAGATGGTCATGGATGCTGTTGACGATGCGATGTTAAACGGCGAGCGGGTACTCTGTATTTTCCAAACTAATTCAGGACGTAGCCTTGATATAGATCCTCGCGCAGTTAAAGATATGACTTTGGAAGAATTAAGCCCTATCGGCAGCTTAATTCACATTCTCCGCGCGAAAAAAGATGATGAAGATGTACTGTTTCTCGCGAATGGTCGCGCACGAGTTCAAATTGAGGAGATACTCCACAATGAACCGTTTTTAAAAGCTCGTGTCCGTCTGCTGGAAGATGAAGATGAAGATGAAGATGAAGATGAAGAGGAATCAGAAGATGATTTAGAGATCGAAGCACTTGTCCGAAGCGTTGACGAAATGTTCCAGCGCATTGTTCAACTCTCCTCGCGTTATCAAGAAGAACATGGAATCATGACCAAAAACATTGATGAACCTGGACGGTTAGCCGATTATATTGCTGCTGTCTTAGACCTCAAACCCCAAGAAAAACAGCAGGTCCTTGAGGCAGTTTCTATTCCTGATCGGCTTAATAAACTTGCTGTTATCCTCGCAAGAGAGGTTGACCTGCATGAATTGGAAAGCAAAATCCAGTCCAACGCACAAGCGGTTATCAATAAAGGACAACGGGAATACTTTCTACGTGAACAACTTAAAGCAATTCAAACAGAACTCGGTGAGGCAGATGACTTAGCTTCTGATGTTGACGAAATGCGTGAACAATTGAAAGATGCAAAATTGCCTCCGAAAGCACATAAAGCAGCTACAAAAGAACTTAATCGTCTTTCCAAAATGCAGTCCTTTTCTCCAGAGTCAGCTGTTTCACGAAATTATTTAGATTGGCTTCTCAATTTACCGTGGTCAGTCCACACAAAAGACTCTATTAACCTTACAAAAGCGATGAAAATCCTTGATGCAGACCACTACAATTTAACGAAAGTCAAAGAACGTATTGTGGAACATCTTGCAGTGCGGATACTCAAATCTGACATGAAGGGACCAATCTTTTGCTTTGTAGGTCCGCCGGGGGTGGGAAAAACATCTCTCGGTAAGTCTATCGCTCGCGCTATCGGTAGAAAATTTGCTCGTATCTCCCTTGGCGGTATGCACGATGAAGCGGAGATACGCGGGCATCGGCGCACCTACATCGGTTCAATGCCCGGTCGTATAATTAAAGGAATACGGCAAGCGGAATCCAATAACCCTGTTTTTATGCTTGATGAAATTGATAAGCTCGGTTCTGATTTTCGGGGTGATCCAGCGGCTGCACTGCTTGAAGTGCTTGACCCTGAACAAAACCACGCATTTACTGATAACTATTTAGATGTTCCGTTTGATCTGTCACAGATAATGTTTATCACAACGGCAAACCAGATTTACACAATTCCACCACCACTTCGGGACCGAATGGAAACAATTGAGTTGCCCGGCTACACATCAAACGAGAAGAAGCAGATTGCTAAACAGTATCTCATCCCGCGCCAACTTAAGGAAAACGGCATTACTAAGAAACAGTTGCGGATTTCCGACGCAGCAATTGGAAAAGTCGTTAAAGAATATACCCGGGAGGCGGGCGTTCGGAATTTGGAGCGCGAACTTGGTACGCTCTGTCGTAAATCTGCGCGCCGCGTGGCAGAAGGGGAAGCTGACCGCACCTCCATTGGTGTTAAGGAAGTACCGAACTATCTCGGTCCCCCGAAGTTCGATTCCGAAATTGCTGGCAGAACGGCTGATGTCGGTGTTGCTACTGGTCTATCAGTTACACCCGCAGGAGGTGAAATCCTTTTTGTTGAAGCGACTGCCTCCCAAAAACAGAGTGGAAAGGGAGAACTCCTTATTACTGGGCAAATAGGTGATGTTATGCAGGAATCGGCACAAGCCGCACTCACTTATGTCAAATCCCAGGCATCTACACTGGAATTTGACACACTCACACTCCAAGATGATATTCATATTCATGTGCCTGCTGGAGGTATTCCGAAGGATGGTCCCTCTGCGGGTATCACAATCGCCGCTGCCCTCGCTTCCATCGCTACAAAACGCGGCATTGACCCTGAAGTCGCTATGACAGGTGAATTGACCTTAAGAGGTAGAATACTACCTATTGGCGGTGTAAAGGAGAAAATCCTCGCCGCTAAGCAAGCAGGTATTAAGAAAGTCATTGTTCCACAGGGCAATCAAAAGGATTTTGTTGAAATTCCAGAGGATATCCAAGAAGGGCTTGCGTTCCTTTTTGTTGAAGATATGGACGAAGTCTTTTCTGAGGTATTTGTATAACTTATAGAGACGAGTTGTGCTAAATAACTCTTCGTAAAATACTATTCCACATAAACACAACTTTTTGTTAGTGTTTCTTACTGGTTGATATGCTCTTCAGTCCCGCTGAATGCCATAAAGGCATTCATAGCGTTGA
>JAPPMR010000837.1 GCA_028818995.1 Candidatus Poribacteria bacterium
TTTTTATCATAATAAGCCTGCCGATCCAGTCATAACAAAGGATCGTAGCACATTATAAAATCCTATCATTTCTGAGTGACTCTGAAAACTCTAAAATCTTTTTATGAACGTGAATACGGAGAAAAGGTATGGAATTCTTCAAGTCTTTATACCGAACTCATGTTAAATTAGGATATTCACGATGAAATCGAATAAACAGATTTATGTAGTGGGGCTATGTGGCAGCCTTCGGCAAGGCAGTACCACCCATGCAGCACTAACAATTGCCCTAACAGGTGCAAAAGAGGTTGGGGCGGAAGTCGAATTACTCGACCTGAGTGAATATCAACTTATTTTCCACGGTGCAGTCGCTGATGAATCTGAATATCCTCCTGATGTATTCAAACTAAAAGAAAAAGTCAGACGCGCACACGGCATACTCCTCGGAACTCCTGAGTACCACGGTAGTTTTAGTGGTGTCCTCAAGAACGCATTAGATCTGATGTGGTTTGACGAGTTTGAAAACAAGGTTGTTGGATTGATTGGTGTTTCAGGAGGTAGAATGGGTGCAGGAAACGCGTTATCAATGTTAAGAACAGTAGGTGCAACATTACGTGCTTTGGTTATTCCTAACGATGTTTCAATCCCTCGTGCCACTGAAGCTTTTGACGAGAATGGCAACTTACATGATCCCGAATTGGCAGCACGCGTCAAAGCTGTCGGACGTGAGGTTACTCAATTTGCTGCCCTCTGTAATTCAAAATAGATATATAATATGAATGATATACACAATTGGAATGAGTGGATTGGCACAGACGAAGCGGGAAAAGGTGATTATTTTGGACCGCTTGTCGTTGCGGGAGTTTACGTAAACGCTGAATGTCAGGACGATTTTTTAGAAATGGGTATTACCGACGGAAAGAAGATTTCAAATTCGCGTGTCCACAAACTTGCGGATTGGATGTGGAAACACTACGAACAACATATAGTTGTTTCTCAAAAGATGCCAGAGGAGTACAATTCACTTTACGAAATGCTCAAAGAGCGCGGGCAAAACCTAAATACGATGCTTGCAAAACTACATGTTAAGGTCATTCAAACGCTTGCTAACCGCATGGGGACGAACTGCGCGCTCGTGGATAAATTTGCTCATAATGATGTTATCACACCACAGTTGGCACAACGAGATATAGAGATAAAACAGGAAACTGGTGCAGAAAGAGACATCGCAGTTGCTGCTGCTTCCGTCATAGCGCGTGACGCTTTTCTGAAAGGGATAGAATCATTATCCCAAAAATATGAGATGCAATTGCCGAGAGGGGCATATCAGGTTACAGAAGCAGGAAAAGAATTTGTTAAAAAACATGGCGGCAAAGCACTACGGAATGTCGCTAAACTCCATTTCCGTACAACAGGAACTGTTCTTGCCTAAATTAATCAAACAATGCACGTAGGCGTGTTTTATAAGCGCGCTGTAAATGATGTCAAAATTATTTGTCTACTTGGTCAAGGGTAATGAGTGCCTTAATCAACAATTTGAGTTTTTAGCCAGTATATGGAATAAAAGCAATGTTTAATACCGAGAAATTATTTGTCATTCATTACGCTGAAGTTGGACTCAAAGGCAAAAATAGAGTTTTTTTTGAGAAAAAACTGGTACGGAATATTAAACTCTCCTTGCGTGGTACAGGTTATGCTGAAGTAAAAAGACTTCACGATAGAATTATTGTACATCTCAAACAAGGGACAGATATTGCTGAAATTGAGAAACGGCTACGCCGGGTTATGGGTATAGCGCATTTTGAACTCGTCTACCGTACTGAAAAGGATATGTCGATAATCAAAGACACTGCTTTGCAGTTGACAGAAAGTAAAGTTTTTGAGACTCTTAAAGTTGAAACAAAACGTTCCGATAAAACCTTTCCATTAACTTCGCCTGAAATAAGTAGAGAGGTAGGAGGATATCTGATTCAAAAAACTGGTGTACAAGCAGATATGCGTAATCCTGACTTGCGGTTATGGATAGATATATCACACAATGATGCTTACATCTATACGGATAAGCTTCAAGGAATAGGAGGACTACCGGTTGGAGTCAGCGGTAAAGTTCTTGTGATGCTTTCTGGTGGAATTGATTCTCCTGTCGCAGCTTGGCAAATGATTAAACGTGGTGCAAAAGCCATTTTTGTTCACTTCTACAGTTATCCTTACACCGATAAAGCGTCTTTAGAGAAAGTGATAGAATTGACCCGTATTTTGTCAGAGTCAAACTATCGTAGTGCGATTTATCTGGTCCCATTTGCAGATCTTCAACAAATTATCGTAACAGAAACTCCTGCACCGTTTAGGGTTTTACTGTATCGACGAATGATGACACGCATCGCACAACGGGTTGCTGCGCTTGTTGAAGCAGAGGCTATCGTTACAGGTGAAAGCCTGGCACAGGTAGCATCGCAAACACTTACCAATCTTCGGGCAATTGAAGCGATTGCAGACATACCAATTCTCCGCCCGCTTATCGGAGATGATAAGGCTGATATTATCGCTAAAGCAGAACAGATAGGTACTTTTGAAGTATCTACACTCCCACATCAGGATTGTTGCTCTCTTTTTGTTCCGAAACATCCTGCAACACATGCATCAGTTGCCGAGTTAGACAAAGCAGAGGAAGGTCTTAATATAACAGCACTCGTTGAAACGGCAATGAACGGAATTGAAAAGCAAATTGTAAGTTTTTCTTATGAAAATGGTAATTGAAAGCGGTTTTATACCAAATTAACAGGATTTATCTTGTTTTATTGGGTCAGGTGCGGTTAGGAA
>JAPPMR010000659.1 GCA_028818995.1 Candidatus Poribacteria bacterium
AACAGCGTAAGATGCAGGATCATATCTCCTATTTCGGTTTCAGCGGCACACCGAAGAACAAGACTTTAGAACTGTTCGGACAAAGAGGCAAAGATGGGAAATTCTCCCCGTTTCACGTTTATTTTATGCGACAGAGCATCAGCGAAGGGTTTACGCTTGACGTGCTGCAAAACTATACTACCTATAAGAGATACTTCCAATTGGTCAAAAGTGTGCAGGAAGATAGAGAATATGAACGGGCTCGGACGCTGCGCGCACTCACTAACTATGTTGACCTCCAACCGCATAGCATTGAAAAAAAGACCGAGATCATCCTTGACCACTTCACCACATACACCGTAAAGACTATCCGAGGCAAAGGTCGAGCGATGTTAGTTACACCGTCCCGTTTGCACTGCGTCAAATACAAGTTGGAATTTGATAAGCAAATGCAGGATAAGAATCTACCTTATGGATGTTTGGTTGCGTTTAGTCAGACAGTCCACGATACCGATAGCGGGGTAGACTACACGGAAAACAGCATGAACGACTTACCACTTAGAACTTCTATTGCGGATGCATTTAAAAGTCCTGAATATCGTATTCTGATTGTCGCGAGCAAATTCCAAACAGGCTTTGATGAACCGATGTTACAGACAATGTACGTTGATAAGAAGTTAGATGGGCTGCAGTGTGTGCAAACCTTGAGTCGTCTGAACCGAGTTGCCCCCGGCAAGACAGATACGTTGGTGCTTGACTTTGTGAACGACCCAGAGCAGGTGCAAGAAGCATTCCAGCAATACTATCAGACAACAACACTCGCTGAGGAGACCGACCCAAACAAGTTGTATGACCTGCAGGAACAACTGAACGGTTTTGAACTCTATGATGAGAATACTATTGAAGAATTCTGCCGTATCTTTTATGATGAAGATAAGCCTGACGAATTACTACAAGGCATTCTTGATGGCGTTGTTGAGCAGTGGTCAGAACTTGATACAGAATATAGAGAGGAGTTTCGTTCTACCTTACAAGGTTATATTCGTCTCTACGGGTATATTTCACAGTTGATTACCTTCAATGAAATTAAGTGGGAAAAACTTTATATCTTTGGCCGCAGCCTGAATAGGAAGCTGCCGAAACGGGAACATCCTGATCTGTCTGATCTCTTAGATTCTGTTGACTTGGATTCGTTTAGGGTGCAAAGAATTCATGCCAGTCAACAACTCTTCCTTGAGGGTGGCGATAGCGAGGTAGAAGGGATTAGCAGCGATGGCGGAACTTTCAGGGAACAGGAGCAGGATTTCCTATCCAATATCATTAACGCGTTGAACGATGCCTATCATGCAGAATTCACAGCGGAACATAAGGTTTACATTCAGACCATTCAACAAAAAGTGAACGAAAACCCAGCACTTCGACAGGCTGTTGAAGGGAATAATTCAGAGCGTAACATAAAGCACATGTTTGATGAAGTATTTGAGAGAATTTTATTGGAATTAGTTAATGACAAGCTGGATTTCTTCAATAAATTATCGCAACCGGATATTAATGCTGACCTAAAACAATATCTCTATCAAGCCTATCGTGAGCAGTCGTCCGCTGCTGCACAAATGAACGATTAAGGAAGATTGAAAGCAGAACATACTATGGCACAAAATTCAACAAACACCCCCTTCTGGCGAGATGTCCGATTTTTGAAAGTCTTACTTCAAGTGCTTTTCCTTCTCGGAGTCGCCGCGATGGCAGGATTTTTCTACTCAAACATGATGAGCGGACTTAGTGACCAAGGCCATCCACTCAGTCTATCCTTTTTGCGTAATGAAGCTGGATTTGAAATAACCGAAGGCATTGATTTTGATCCATCAGATACATATCTTAAAGCATTTTGGGTGGGTGTAGTAAATACACTAAGGGTTAGTATTTTGGGTATAATTTGTGCAACGGTCTTAGGTTTTATATTCGGCGTTGCTCGACTATCTACTAACTGGTTAATCCGAAGCATCGCGGCTGTTTACGTAGAGATATTTCGCAACGTTCCGCTGCTGCTACAGATTTTGTTCTGGTATGCCTTCACACTTTCGCTACCAAGAATCCAAGATAGTATCACAATTGCCGATACTATAATCTTAAACGTACGTGGTATCTACCTACCCACAATTGCTGGTAATGAAGGCTTACCCGTTTGGTTGTGGTCTCTGCTTTTGGGTGTAGGTCTCGCGATAATTGTTGTACTCTGTTATGCAGGACTTCGACTTCTCATTGATTCAACTGAGGTTCAACAGACAGACCGTCCATCCTTTGCATCCAATACCATTCTTGGTGCGAAGTGGTTTGCTGCACCTGTTTTTTTGATAGTCGCTATCGCAGGGTGGTTCCTATCACCAGGGCAACCGCTTCAAATCGTCCGACCGGAGTTACAAGGGTTTAACTACGTCGGCGGGATAAATTTCACACCAGAATTCTTGGCACTCTTAGTAGGTCTTACTGTCTATACAAGCGCATACATTGCGGAAGTCGTGAGGAGCGGAATACAAGCAGTGGTAAAGGGACAACGGGAAGCAGCCAGAGCAGTCGGTTTGACTGAAGCACAGGTCCTTCTATTGGTTGTGATACCCCAAGCCATTCCGATTATTGTACCACCACTCACCAGTCAATATCTGAACCTTGCCAAAAACTCCAGTCTGGCAATCGCAATTGGATTCTTAGACTTATTCCACGTCGGACGAAGAATGATTGCTCAGACCGGACAGACAATCCCTATTTTCGGTATGATTATGGTAAGTTATCTGATAATGAGTTTAACAA
>JAPPMR010000347.1 GCA_028818995.1 Candidatus Poribacteria bacterium
ACCTTGTGCGCCGCCATCAAAATCTCGATCGGACCAGTATTTGGGCGGACACGGGTGTTAACGTTTCTGACGCGAATCAATTCGGGACGTTGGCGAACCTTGAATTCAATCCGAAGGACGCTGGCAGAAAATTTCAACTCGGCGGGTACTTCTCCGGTAAAGCCGAGGATTCTTCAACAACGGAAGACCTCCCAACGCGATTCACAGCGGCTGTCGGCGGTGATGTCGCCTATAAACTGACAACCAGTACCTCTTTTATTGGCACAGTGAATCCCGACTTCAGCCACATTGAGTCAGAAGTTCAGGGGATCGTTTTATCTGATCTGGAGCAACGTTTAACTGACCGACGTCCGTTCTTTCAAGAAGACGGACGAATCTTTAGAGCACCCATCGCGCTTTTTTATAGCCGTCGCATTGGTAAAATGGCTTACGGGGCGAAATTAATCGGCAAAACAGGAAGGGCAACGTATGGATTGATGAATGTCAAAGAGAAAAACGATGAGAGTCATAACGTTTTACTGCGCGGACTTTGGGACGCTGGCAACGCATCTTCGTTTGGGCTCTTTTTTGCCTCGAAAGAGATACCGGGGACATATAACAGATCCGTCGCCTTTGATGGCTCCATTCGCTTACCGAAGGCACTGAACTTTGTGACATCCTATGCCGGAAATTGGGAACCACATAAGGAGAACACTCGTGCTTTCATCGCGGAAGTGAACCGTAAAGGTAATCCGATTCTGAGTCTCGCCTATCGCGATTTTTTGGGAGGCTTTAATCCTGTCAATGGCTACGTTCGACTCACAGACATCCGGCAACCCAGTTTCTGGGGCGTGTATCGTTGGCCCGTTGAGAAAGGCTTTTTGCGGAGCGTTAACTTTGAATCTGTCCAATCTGTGACGTGGAGTCAAGCTGGCGAAAAAACACGAGGTAATCATTTTCAACTGATCGGTTTTGATTTGGGAGAAAAGATAGAAACGGGGTTTTTCTACAGAAACTGGTCTTACGATATATACTCAAATTGGGTGGTTGCAGCACAAACAACGTATAACCGTCAGAGACCTGACCGTATTTTTGTCGTCTACCAACATGGCGAGTTTGAGGGTGCCACGGCAACATTTGTCACCACGGCGATGAACTTAATACCGTTCCGTTTTTTATCGTTAGGTATTGAAGGTGAAAACCTCTGGCAGACTTTTCCAGACGGGCACAGGACTCGAAATTTTTCTCTCCGCGCAAGTATGAATCTTGAAATCGGAACGGAAAGGTGGGTAACGGTTCGGCTGCGTTCAGCGCGTAAACATAAACCAAATTTCAATGCCGTCTTTAAATATACTTTTATCGAAAATCTTGTGTTATACATTGTCTACGGAGATCAACATGCCGAAGCGACAATCAACCAGTTGTTTACAAAAATTGCCTTCAATTGGTAGTTCACTTTATCAAACCTTAAACTTATTGTGGAGTGCGGACACTCAAAGCTACATTTAGGAGAGTTTCCAGTGGAAAGAGAAAATGATGCTCAACTCATTCAGGATACGTTAGCAGGCGATGATGAAGCCTTTGATGTTTTGGTGCGAAAGTACCAAAAGAGTGTTCACGCTCTTGCGTGGCGAAAAATCGGTGATTTTCACTACGCTGAAGAGGTAACCCAAGACACGTTCCTTCGCGCATACCAAAACCTCTCGACACTCAAAAATCCTCACCAATTCGCTGGATGGCTGTATGTCATCGCAAACCGGCTTTGTATCAATTGGCTTCAAAAACAGAAATCTGCCATACAATCCTTAGAGGACACGCCCATGGAAGAAATCGAGGATGCCTCGTATACACATTATGAATCTGAACAACGTAAAACAGCAGCTAGCGAGCATCGCCTTGAACTCGCCAAAAAACTTCTCGCCAAACTTCCAGAGAGTGAGCAAACTGTCGCCACCCTCTATTACCTCGGTGAGATGACGACCAAAGAGATTGGCAGATTTTTAGGGGTGTCCGTGAACACGATTACGAGTCGGCTTCAGCGCGCACGAAAGCGTTTACAAGACGACCAAGAACATCTTATCAAAGAGGTCCTGGGCGGCAGGCAGATACCGGCGCGTTTAAGTGAGAGCATCAAGCGGCAAATCGCTGATATGAAACCTACCCCTTCGCCGGCTGGAAAACCGTTGCTACCGTGGAGTGCCTTCGGCACAGCCGTGGTCGTGATTGTATTGATGCTCGGGGTCAGCAGCCGATATCTTAATCGTTTTCAGAGACCCTATAACTTTGAGGCGCGATCTGAACCTACGATTGAAATTATTGAGGCACCTGTCGTTTTTGATGTTGACTCGAAACCTGATGTGCGAAATCAGGTCGGACGCGCTGTGTCCTCAGACAAAAGCACAGGGGCAAGTTTGCAAACTTTTAAGAACGCTTCAACCTCTAATGCGCAAGACAATTCCGCTAAGTTCTCCAACGCACAATGGATACAGGGGAATGCACCACCAGGGGGACATGTCCGCAATATCTTCGCTGATCCTGCAGGCACCCTATATGCTGTTTCACCAACGGGGCTGTACAGGTTGGCAGTAGGGGCGACCGCATGGGCACGCATCAACGCAAATATCCCGATTGATAAATCTTTCATGCCGATGGCAGCACATGAAGGTACCCTTTATATTGTCTCTGTTGATGCGATATTTACTTCAGATGATAGGGGCGAGACGTGGAATTCGATAGGCACTCGACCCAAGGGATATGCTATTGGGCTCATCATCCCGGATGTGGCACAGGCACCTATGACGATG
>JAPPMR010000027.1 GCA_028818995.1 Candidatus Poribacteria bacterium
GACGATATGTTTCAAAACACATCAAGAATAAATATGCCGTTCCTACGGAACTCAATTAAGGTGGTGTTAACGTTTTCTATAAACATTCCGTCCCTATGGGACTAAAGAAATTACCGAAATATTTGTTTAATCTTCATGAAGTTTTTGCTACATGGGTGGCAACTTGGTTTATTAAAGCAGATAACAATCATTTTCGCGATGCCATGTCAAATCCAACTGCTGCAACAAGGACAACGCCTTTTATAATATCTTGCCCTGCAGTGCCCATGTTTGCCATTTCCATTCCGTTGCTGAGACTCGCCATGACAAACGCACCTAAGATAGCACCGAGAATGCTTCCACGTCCACCCATTAAACTGGCACCACCGATAACACAAGCAGCAATTGCATCTAACTCTCGTAATCTGCCTGCATCAGGACCGGCACTTCCGAGGCGAGTTGTCATGACAATACCTGCGATCGCCATTAATGCCCCCATTATTGCAAATACCCGTAATGTGATGCTCCGCACGTTAATTCCGGAGAGATAGGCAGCTTCGGCATTTCCGCCAACAGCATAGACATATCTTCCGAAACGGGTATGGTTTGCTATGAAGTGGAACACAAATACTAATCCGAACAAAATGCATGCTGAAATCGGAATTCCTTTGTAAGCATTCATTACAACAACAAATGCTATAATACAACTCCACGTGCCAAATATTTTTAAAATCGTAGGTGCGTATGCTTTTTCAGTATGCGTAGACTGTGAAGTTGAGAATTGGCGGTAAAACACATATACACTTATGCCGAGTCCAATAAGCATAAGTCCCCATCCAATAGAACGTGGAAGGTAGGCGTTGCCAATAGCTTTTAACCAATTATCATGCAAAAGGATCGTTTTACCTTTTGTAAATGCTAACATCAGTCCGCGAAACACCAAAAATCCACCAAGTGTAACAATAAATGCTGGTATGTGTTGATATGCTACGAGGTAGCCCTGCATC
Organism: Candidatus Poribacteria bacterium; assembly: GCA_028818995.1. The sequence goes on from JAPPMR010000027.1 coordinate 987, forward strand.
AATCCTATCAGAATTCCGAGACAGATAACGATGAGGAGTGTCAGGATTATCGGTAACTCCAATTGAATATGCAGAATAGCAGTGATTGCACCGAGCAAGCCAGCACCGTAACCCACAGACAGGTCAATGTTAGCAGATACGATGACTAACGTCATTCCGATAGCAAGAATGGCTGTTACTGCTGTTCGACGGGAGAGATTAGAGAGGTTTCGTGTGCTGAGGAATGTACCACCTGTTAGCCATGTGAAGATGAGCCAGATAAAGACGAGTGCAATCACCATCGCGTACATGCGAAGATTTAGATGCTTCATATATGATAGCCTTGTGATTCTGCTTAATCAGCTATGAACAGTCTATTGAAATTTTGTGTCGTTATTTCACCGATTGTCTCTATGGCAATCTCACGGAGTTCAGCTATTTTTTCTGCCACAGCCCGTACATAAGCGGGTTCATTCCGTTTTCCGCGCCAAGATTGCGGTGCCAACCACGGACAATCAGTTTCTATCAATAGCCGTTCTAATGGAATTTCCTTCGCCACGGCTTGCACATCTTTTGCATTTGGGTATGTAACTATACCACCGATACCGATATGGAATCCGATTTCAAGACTTCTGTGCATTAATTCAACATCGCCCGTAAAGCAGTGTAGGACACCTTGGATTTTCCCACCACGCGCTTCCAAAATAGGAAGGATGTCGACATAAGCGTCGCGATTATGAACAATAATCGGCATTTCCATCTCTTCGGCAAGATCCAATTGCTGTTCAAAAGCCTCTTTTTGCACGGCAGGCGGCGAGAGGTTTCGGTAGTAATCCAAACCTATTTCACCGAGAGCAATTACCTTCGGATGATGTAAGAGTTCACGAAAAGTTTTTAGTACATCGGGGGTCAATTTTTGGGCATCGTGAGGGTGCATGCCAACTGTTGCATAGAGGTTTTTATGTTTATCTGCAAGTTCAATCGCACCAAGACTGGTTTCTACGTCAAATCCAATAATAAGGATTGTGGAGAGCGCAGCTTCGTGTGCATGTTTTAGGACAGCATCTCGATCACGATCAAATTGTGAGATCTGAATATGTGCGTGTGAATCGATAAACATGTTTTGTATATGCTAAACAAGTTACATTAACGGGGTTCGAATGACAGTTTCAAGAGTATGCGCGCGAGGTGATTGCGATACAAGGAAAAGGATCAAGTCCGCTACATCTTCTGGAAGTGTGAGATGCTCAATTACATCGTCGGGGTGATTATCGCGGCGCATCTTCGTATCGACTGGACCGGGGCAAACGACAGAAGATTTTACCCCATGCGGTCTGCCTTCATTGTTCGTTGTTTCTGTGAAACCGACAACAGCAAATTTGGATGCGCAATATGCACCACCGTTCACATGACCATATTTGCCCGATACCGAGGAAACATTAACAATATGACCATACTTCTGTTCACACATGTGACTAAAAACAGCTTGTGTACACAGAAATACACCTTTGAGGTTCACTGACATTGTTAAATCCCAATCCTCTTCCCGTATCTTGGAAATAGGGTTGTGGATAGCCACGCCTGCGTTATTGACGAGAATATCCACCTTACCAAAGGTGTCGAGTGTTTGGCGAACCATTGTGTTAATTTCAGTTTTCTGTTGAACGTCAGTCTTGATGGGAAGTGCACGTCTACCGAGTTGCTTCACTTCATCGGCAACGGCAGTTATCTCATCTTCAGTTCGTGCGACGAGAACGATGTCTGCACCTTCCTTAGCAAATGCTATCGCAGTTGCGCGACCGATGCCACGTCCACCAC
>JAPPMR010000413.1 GCA_028818995.1 Candidatus Poribacteria bacterium
TCATCATAACAAAGGCGTTCTCTATCTACCAGTTTTAATTATCAAACTCACGTTACTATAAGATGATGTATGTTATGAATTCAATGCAATTATATTATCAATGAAAGATGCCCGCAATGTTGATTATGTTTAGCAGACGACTGAAAACTAATACAACAGATAAGGTTCTCGTCTTGCGCGGAATTGTTTCTCGTCAATTGCCCACGTTTCAATAATTTCATCGCACGGAGTTCCTCTTAACAGTGTTTTTCGGAGTGTTGAACTGCCAGCCAATCTATCAAAATGTGTTTCTCTAAATTCAAATTCACTGGAGTGTTCATCAATTAGTATTCTTAACATCCATACTAAAATTTCAATTGGTACCACCTGCTTTGGATTGGTAATATGTATTGCAACGCCGTGGCACACTTCACCTTCGTATTTGGAAAATTGCGGTGTAAACACAATTGGACGGAAAAGCACACCCGGAAACTTGCGCTCATTCAATTGAGTTGTCCATAACTGATTATCTATCCACGGGGCGCCAATATATTCAAAAGGTTTTGTTGTGCCTCGTCCTTCGCTTACATTCGTGCCTTCAAATAGACATGTTCCGGGATATAGCGTAGCAGTATCAAGTGTAGGCATATTTGGAGAAGGCGGGACCCAATGCAAACCTGTTTCGTTATACCACATCTCCCGATGCCATCCTTGCAGCCGAGCTACCTTAAGTGGGAAGTTAAATCCTTGTTCCGAATGAAAAAGCCTCGCGACTTCACCAATTGTCATACCGTAGCGAACAGGTATCGGATAAGGTCCGACTAAAGATGTGTGGTCAGATTCTAACATGGGTCCCTCTATGCTGGTACCGCCAATGGGATTTGGGCGATCCGCAATAATGCATTCAACGCATTTACCCGACTCCATTGTCCATTCAAGTGCTTTCATCGTTTCCAATAACGTGCCAAGATATGTATAGTACCGAGCCCCCACATCTTGTATATCGTAGATGATCACATCTAAAGTTTGGAGTGCTTCAGTCCATGCAAGCGGCGTTGTTCCATATAGGCTATAGACTTGTAGTGCTTGTGCCTCTGTGTTAGTTTCCTCTTGATTTTGACGATATGTTGAATCTACTATCTTTACGCCATCTTGTGCTGCACCCCACAATCCATGTTCCGGTGAAAAAAGCGCGACCAAATTGAATTTACTTAACAATTCAATTGTGTATGTCAAATTTTCATCAACGCCAGTGTGGTTGGTTAGCAGACCGACAGATTTTCCGTCAAACCATTCCTGCTTTTCTGTTAGTAGGTGGGTTATACCGAGTTTTATCATCCAAAGACTATCCTGTGGAATTCATTCCGACATTCAATAATGCCTGTGCGTTGTGCATCCGGATGAACCCGATTTGTCAGCAAGATCGCAGCTATACCCTTTTCAAGATCAATCCGTATTGAGGTGCCAGTGAAGCCGGTGTGATACATTGAACCGTCAGCAAGGATGTGCCAACCAATACTCCGTTGTTCTGAGGCATCCTGTGGTGTTTGTGGTGTTGCTAACGCTTTTATGCTATCAGGAGATAAAAACGTGCCACCATCTTGGAGTAACATTTGACAAAAAGTGATGAGGTCTCTCACATTAGAAAAAAGTCCCGCATTACCAGAAACACCACCAAGGAAATTCGCATTTTCATCGTGAACTTCTCCGACAATAACACCTTCGCGCCAGTTATGACCACGATAATAGTGACCGTGCTGACCTGATTTTACCATTCTACGTTCAAAACTATTTGAATCTTCTGTTGCTGCGCAGTTATCGTGCATCTGTTGCGGTGGATTGTATAAGGTGCGGTTCATGCCGAGCGGTTTGAAGATGGCGTTATGTGCCAGACTGTCTAACGCTTCTCCCGTGACGTTAGAGATAAGTTTTCCCATAAGAATATATCCTAAGCAGCTATAGGTAACCTTCTCTCCAGGGATAGCTTCAAGCGGCATGCTACCTAAGTGTTCTATTACATCTTCGGGTGAATCTGTTTCAATATATAGCGGTTTCCAAGCAGGTAAACCGGAGGTATGCGCGAGAAGGTGGTGACATGTAATGTGCGGTTGTTTGAACGCGGGTAGGTATGTCTGTGCGGGTTCATCTAACGACAACTTACCAGATGTAACTAACTGCATGGTAAGTGTTCCAATGACGATAGGTTTTGTTAGGGAGGCGAGATCAAACAACGTATCGTGGAGCATTGGTGCATGCTTCGGTGTTATGATGCGATGTCCAAATGCTGCGTGGTAGATAACTTTGTCTTTTTGGAGAATAGCGACAACAGCACCAGGGAATATCTTTTCGGTGATTTTCTGTTCAATGAGTGTTGAAATTGCGTTAGCAGTCATCACTCATCAGTTTATCCTATTTTTGGGAAGATGTCAATAGATTGTATAGTTGATCTTTATGATGAATGGAATCAATTAGGGAACGTTACAATCTTGTAAATCCCGACAAATGCCTAACGCGCATTTGACGTTGATTTGTTCAGACTTTTTTCTGCTTGCCTTACCCGTTGAAGTTGTGGTAAACTATGGCAAAACCGTCTTGAGCAACAGATGCCATCTATAACAGACCCATCTAAAGTTTTAGCAGAGATATTGACGACAGAAAAACCGTGGGGACGTTTTATTCAATACGTCCTGAACCAACCGGTAACCGTCAAGATTTTGGAAATACATGCTGGTGAGCAGGTAAGTTATCAGTATCATCACCATCGGAGTGAACTGTGGATACCACTTGACGAAGGTGCATGTA
>JAPPMR010000749.1 GCA_028818995.1 Candidatus Poribacteria bacterium
CTGGCGAGTCTAACATCTGTTACGGGAACCGTCGGTAGCGGCATTTTTGAAAGCGAATCTTTTGTAGACGTTAAGGCTGCAGTTCAAAATATCGGTATCTATGCGACAAATACTTTTTCTATCACATCCCGGTTGGGGCTTACGCTGTCTGGACGCTATAACAGAACTGAAATTGAATTGCGTGACCGGATCGGTGTTGAACTCAATGGGAATCATACCTTTAACCGTTTCAACCCTGCAATAGGTTTGACTTATCAGGTACTTGACGCTCTTTCATTCTATGGTGGCTATAGCGAATCCTCGCGTGTACCTACACCCGTGGAACTTACTTGTGCCGATCCCGATGCGCCGTGCAAATTGCCCAATGCATTCGTTGCTGATCCGCCGTTAGATCAGGTGATAACGAAAACTTGGGAGGTCGGGTTGCGTGGTAAGTTGGGTGAAATCAATTGGAATGCTGATCTTTTTCAAGGAACGAGTTTTGACGACCTTATTTTCATTAGCAGCGGCGCGCTCACCAACGAAGGATACTTTCAAAACGTCGCTCAAACGCTCCGCCAAGGGGTTGAACTCAGTATCGGAGGGAGTTTCTTTGATCGACTACACGGGCTACTCAATTATACCTTCATTTCAGCAACTTTCGAGACCGATCTGACAGTCAGCAGTCCCAACCATCCCGAGGCGACAGGCGGAGAGATCAACGTGGAGAAAGGTGACCGCATTCCTGGTGTTCCGCAACATAACCTCAAGGCGGGTATCACGTTTGTTGCAACCGATGCTCTATCCTTGGGGGCAAATATCTTCATCAATTCCAGTCAGGTCTTCCGTGGCGACGAGGGCAATTTAATCGACCGGATCCCGGGCTACAGCGTCGTCAATCTACGCGGCAGGTATATATTGTGGAATAATCTCTCCATCTTTGCTAAGGTGAACAACCTTTTCGATGAGAGGTATGAAACCTTTGGACTATTCGGAGAGGCGGACGAAGTATTAGGAGACGATTTCGAGGATTCGCGTTTTCTTTCTCCCGGTGCCCCGCGTGCCGCTTGGATTGGGATTGAAGCAACTTTTTGAATCTCGTCAAACTTAAGAAGTTCTGCTCGGTTGCTACCACATTTCAACCCATTGCGCGAAGGGTGTCACGGGTTGTGTCTCGCTACGGATAACCCACTTGAAATCGGGGTCCTGCCAGTAAATTGTACCTGGATGATCTCCATCACGGAGATAGCGGATGTCAATTGCCCAACGGATTTCCTTGCTGGTCGTGTGCGGTAGGGATCGGTGGAGCGTCAGATTGTGAAACACTAAGGCATCCCCTAATTCCATAGGGCACGTCACAACACGAGAGTCCTCAATAAGTTCGTCCATTACCTCAAGAAACTTCCCTTCCCGTTCTTCTGTGTGATGATTGACGACACCTAATCGATGTGACCCTGCGACCACTTGTAAACAGCCGTTCGTTTCATCGACTGGCACCAGCGGTATCCATGCCGTCGGAATAAGCGAAGTTTCGCTGACTGTGCCGAAGTAGCCGCTATCCTGATGCCACGGGACGACGGTCAATTGTTGACCGGGAAGTTTCGGGCGCGCATTGAAGACGGGATGTCCGATGACATCTGTCCCTGTCAGTTGCCCGATTGCATCCACAAGGCGCGGTGCGTGGTGCAGCTCGAAAATTTCAGATGTCGCAACTTGGTTACGCCAAGAACGACCGAAGCGGTTGGCGTGTTCACCGGCAACTTGCACAAATCGCGTTTCAAAAGGGAGTTCTGATCCTTCATCTTCGATAATCCCATCCTCTTTCAACTCGCGAATTATGCCATCTACGACGCGAGCAAAACTATCTCGCACACCGTTGATAGCAGATTCCGGAACAACGTTTCTCAGTAGTAAGTATCCGTCATTTTCCCACTGATCTATCTGTTCAGGCGATAGCGAAGTTACCTGTTTCTGATCTGTTTTCATTTTTTTACTACTCTACTATTCTTAAAATTTGGACAATTTTGAAAATTAAGATGACAAAAACCGAAAAGATTGTAAAAATAATAGCATATTTGACAAAAAGTGTCAAAAATAAGCTTGACAGGATTGAGGTCCCGTTCGGAAAATGATCGGCTACACATCAAAGGAGAACACATAATGGCAACTTTAACGCAAACCGAAAACCAGATCAGACCGTTGTATATTGATGGATACACCCATCAGCTCAGTTATGCACCCGGTGAGGAGATTGCGTTTCACATCTCAACGAGTGCAGAAAACTATTCGCTTGAGATTGCTCGTATCGGCGCAACACGCGAAGTCGTCTGGCGACAAGATGGACTTCTGGGTGAAGCACAACCGATTCCCGCAGATGCGTCATCGCAGGGATGTGGATGGTTACCCGTTTTTACCCTTGAGGTCCCTGAATCGTGGCAGAGCGGTTATTATGAAGGCACACTCCGCGCAACAGACGGTGGTGGTGACGTTGTCTATCGGAATCATCGCACAGCTGAAAGTACACTCTTCTTTATTGTCCGTCCTGCGAAACCAGGAGTAAATACGCCTATTCTACTTCAGCTCTCTACCAACACCTATAACGCATACAACAACTGGGGTGGCTTCAGTCTTTACGGGTATCATGGCGCAAGTAAGATTCAGGGGAACCGCGTTTCGTTTGACCGACCCACTCGCGGCATTTTTAGTAATTGGGAATCGGCTTTTGTTGTCTGGGCGGAACAGAATGGGTATACGCTTGATTACGCTGCGAACTCCGATTTAGAATTTCACCCTGAAATGT
>JAPPMR010000891.1 GCA_028818995.1 Candidatus Poribacteria bacterium
AAAATAGAGTGTATAAAGAGGAAACAGCCCAACAAGAAAGACAAAAAATGCGACGATTTGACAAATCTCACGATAACGAGTTTGCGGAAACTGTAAAACTTGGTGAAGACAATGCTGAGTGCTTACGCCAAATGCAAAGTTGGTGTAAGCATGTTGAAATCGAACAAACATCAGCAGGACTCTACGCAGAAATGACGAGGCTTCCCATTGGGATGCACAGTGTGGCTTGCCCTAAAGTAGAAGGCAAAACGGAATCCATGAATCTCCGCTGGATTTTCTCCAATTTTCTTGTGGGAAACTGTGCCTCTTGTCCGCATCATACCCCAAATGGGGACCCTTCGTGGGGCAAGGAGATTATTGATAAACATCGAGAGGAGGCCCATAAGCGCGAGCAAGCAGAGAAAAAGGAAGCGGATCGAATATCCAAACTTCGTTCTGAACTGCGTTCAAAATCGAGGGATATTAGTACGGAGACAGCTCCTGAATCTCATCGCATACTCAGGTATCTTGAAGCGATTTTTTCTGAAGATGAAACCGAATGTAAGGAAGCTGCCGAACGATTGGAGCAATCTGCACGCATAGGAGCAGACCTTTTTCCATACGCGGCAATTGACCTGATCTTACTGCTTGCAAGTTCCAATGAGTTTTCCGAATTGCTGCTTCCTGTCTGTACAGAACTCGCCAGCATACGATCTGATTTAGCGACTCGTCTAAGTCAGGTTTCTCTCGACAACATAAAAAAAGGGCTACACCTGGAGCAATCTGCTTCGGTGCTGGATGCGCTTGATGATGGCGTTACATATCCGCTTGATGAAGTATATATCACACAACTACTCCTCTCACAGGATCATGACTTGCTTGGGTTATCTGATGAACCCGACTATTCTCACAGCATCTCAATTATCATACGCAGTTTTGATGCTGATCCAGAGAGTGTTCAAAATATTGTTCGCCGTGAACTTCAGAATGAGAGTGATTATTTGCGCGTGTATTTGTGTAGAGCAATCAAACTCATCCAAGAGGAACGACCGCAAATAGCTATCAATCTTCTCGACGCCCTTGTTCAATCACTTGAACTCCACGAAGATGCACAGTCAGGTGGGGAGCAACCATCAAAACAAATTATCCAAATTTTGCAATCGGCGTTTCGACACTCTACTGATAGAGTTGATCACTTTCTTGTTGAGGCAATGACTCGTGTTCGTCCAGCCGTACAAGAAGATATTGTTGACATATATCGAGATCAGTTCTTTGACCGTACGATAAGTTGGGAAAAACGGGATGAACGGCGAAATCGAACAGAAGTGTCAGGATCCGAAAAGGTGGCAATTCCGCGATTACTTGCTTGGGCTAAGGATGATCGGCTCGAAATCGACATTCGCGTCTGTGTGGCTGAAGCACTGGAAACTGCCTGCACATATGCATCGACAGAGATGCTGAATCATTTTGACTCCATTCTTGGCTACTTTGCCATAATTAGTGACCAGGAACATCCTCCCAATGCGCCGCCCAAGATTCTGCTTTCCGGTCAGCCCCAAAATACTCAACTTGAACAACTGCTTGAACAACTGGATGAATTTAGTCGAACCCAGAAATGGAGTGCATTCAAGGATGGATTGCAAAAATGTTTGGCAGCACTCTGCACGGTCAAACCATCAGAGGCATTTGATTCCATCTGCGGCTGTTTGAGCCAACCGTCGGCACACCTTGAGGATGACCTCAAGGCATGCTGTGTGTCATTACTCGGCAAACTTGGCAAAGACTATACCCTCCGCCCACAGGTGCTGCCTCTGCTCTGGCGTGGATTAATGGATTACGATTCGGATTGGGTACGGTCTCAGGCGATAGAAGCGACAATAGAGATGTTCTCATCTCCAGCCTCTTCACCACCCGCGAACATGGTAGATACAATTATTGTCTATTTACAAGATCCAAAAATCGTTGTTTATAAAGCTGCTTTGCAAGCTGTGTCACGGTGTTCAAGATGGTTTGATGAGAAACAATCGTTTGAAGCTCTGAAGTGCCTTGAGCGGCATCTTCATGCGTACCGCAATGACAGGTACCAACTTGATGATATTTGTAGAGGAATCTCGTCGGTCAGTCGCCGATATGAGCGCCTTAAGCCGTTGGCATTACATCTGGTCGAGTCGATTTTTCCAACTGACGAATATTTTGTCGATGCGAAAATAGCCGAGATACTGATCGGGCTTTGCGAGCCAGATGACGAAAATGCAGCACTTGTAGCGAAAAACATCGGTGCTCATTTGGCATATCATAATAGAGACCGTAACAACAATTATAGATATTCAAAACGCTTCCGCATGTATGAATGGTTGCAACGATAGCGAGTGGAGACGTACCAGCATGTGGCAGAAGACCTTTTGGCATCTGCCACAAAAATAGCTGAACGCGATGTTTGGGAGTCATGCCACTTCGCAAGTCTGTTTTCACACTTTCAAGCATTTCGGTATGAGCAAGCTGTTTTAGAAACCGCAATCAACTCTCTGCCTGAAGAACCAAGGCACGAAAAGTTTCGCGCTGACTTACATCAACTCGCGATGATTGCAGCCGGGAATGCAGCTTTACAGGAGGGTGACACAGAAAAGGCCGAAGCTTATTTTGCAAAAGGGAAAGGTCAAGCCTAATGCAGCGAGCAGAATTACAACTTGAGCATGCCTTTAATTCAGCGGCACTTATTCAGGATACACATGCAATTTTGAATTCGGCAACAGAAGGACAGACTGAGTGGACTCAGGCAGTTAGTTCTCTCATTGATC
>JAPPMR010000260.1 GCA_028818995.1 Candidatus Poribacteria bacterium
ATATCTCCTGTCGCAATCTATTGCGGCGGTACAATCAATATTCGTCCGGAAGCCAGCAGCTCTACAGATATAACGCAGGGTTTCTAGCAATGTCTCATGGTTTTCTGCAATAGCGTTTGATATAGTATCATAAGTCTTTTGCCTAAAGAAGTTTATTGGTGTGTCATCTTGAACATCCTTGCGAACAACACCTATCCCCGGCATCGCAGCTTCCAGTGTATGAGCCTTTTCGATGTCGCGAAAGAATGATGGGCGAGGAATAGCACCTGTGTCCAAGTCCTTTAATTGGTCCAATTTGATCGCTACCACCGAAGTCATCAGCAATCCCGCCTCTGCACCGGGGAACCCATTGTTGACACGGTGTATAAGATTAGAGCCATCAATAGCAATTACTCGCCTTGGATACCAATTGCGCCGATGTACCTGGAGCGTCGGCGGTTTTACAGATGCACTACCTTCTTTCACAAGGATGGCACCCTCAAACTCCTTTAATGCTTGACTGTTCTCCAGCCATATCAAGCTGTCACCGCTGGCTCTCTCATTCTCGTATGGCATCTATATCGTCCTTCCTGCCTCATCCTGCAGCGGCTCCGCTATGAACTTGTTAATTTGAACTGGCACAATATATGGATTGGATAAACAGCGCATTCGCAAAAAACCAGTGTCCGGCACTTTGAGAATTTGATCAACGAACATCTCGAAATCGTAATATTTTCTGAGTTCTCGCGTTTCGTCCTGATTATTCAGGTGCGCTACGAACCAGTTGTCAGTGTTCTTCAGAATGTTTGCCAATATGGAACTTGGCTCTTGGGTAGAGTAAACCAAACCGATTTGAAATTTGGAGCCTTCTTTGGCTACACGCGCCCATATCGAGTCTAATTTTGGGTCATGCGAAGGAATTAAATTGTGGGCTTCCTCCACATACACGATAATGTCGGGTGGGGGCATAATGTTACCGTTCTCATCTCGAATAAATTCGCCATCTGGTCCCCGCGGCGGATCAGTAAATACTTGCCTTTGACGATTGAAAATCTCCCACATTATGCGTTCAGATGTGTGCTCAGTTTCAGTCTGCGAACCAATTGACTGGTCAACAATAACCAGTTTGCCCTTAACAAGTTCATCAACTATCTCAGTTGAATAGTCAGATTCTACACTGGAACTGTGTCGCTCTTGTAACTCACGTACTTTGCTAACGCCGCCGCCCCAACTCAAAAGGGCAAGCAAACCATTCAGCGTATCGTCGTTCCAGGGCTTACCTTTTCTTCTTTCATAATCGTTATTAAATGCTTTGAACTTGGGATGTCCCTCTGATCTTTGACCAGAAATAACGAATTCCTGCAAAGCCATTAACGCCCGGTACAATTCGGTCCAAGAAACGGTTGCTTTTCCAAATGTCTTGGCAGCATTTTTATATTTCTGCTCTTCAGTGGATACCAATGCAGTCCTTAAATCGCTACCAAAAAGTCCGCTAATATAAGCACTCTGTAGATCTTTGGGTACGTCAAAATTGGCGGCTGCAAGAATGGTGCGGTACACTGTGATATTGCGGCGATAACGAGTCTGAGTCCCTCCATTCCAATCGTCTGATGGCGGTTCTATATTGGTGTTGATAAAATTTCTAACATACTGAGCATCTGTTCTTTCCCTGAGATGTTCGTCAATGACTCCTTTTCCTGCGATAAGCATATCAAGAGAAGACTTTACATTCTCCTCATCACTCCAGTCTGGGATATTTTCACCAAAAAAATTAAGCTTGATTAACCGTCTCTTCTTATCGTTGGGATGCTTAAAGAGTCCATAGGTTACAACATCATTCGGATCAATGTTACGCAAGCATCCTTCATCCTGTGGATTGTCGTTAGCGTATTCTCCATTCACATCGAAAATCAATTGGCCAATACGCCCCTTTTTTCCTTCAAGTTTACGCAAATCGAATATGGCGGAGGCAATGGTTTTGATAGTATTTGATTTACCACTTCTGCTCATACCGAAAAGCGCAGTACGTCGCGCTAACATATCTGTTGGCTCGATATGCACCGAGACGTTTTCGCGGTTTTCGTCAATTGAAATTTCGCTGGATGCATAGCGGACTCGCCCAACGGGGACAGGCTTTCCTGCAAGCGGATGTGCATTGCCCATTGCCTTGGTGAAATTGACAATATCTGATAATGCGTTCCCCATTGGCTTTTAAACTTTCATCCCCTGTCCAGAATAGAAGTTGGAAATATCTGCGCCAAAAGTAAGATTCCATTTGCTACCATTCTGGACAGAGCGAAAGGTTCCCAAAACGCTACAACGCACTCCTGCATGGCGTAGCTGGTTAAGCGTAAACTGGTCGGTCTTGTTGTCAGCATCCCATTGTTCCGAAGAATCAATAGAGCGACGCGCTGCATCAAACCGCCAATTATCTGTATCCATCCGGTTGGGTAAAGGTGAATGTCCGACAACGCGAAGCAAGATAAGGGCCGTGTCCTCTTTATTTGCTTTAGGTTTAGTTTTTGGATCTATCCGGGTCGCAAGTAAAAAACACCCCATTGGTAATCCCCCTGCCTCCTGCCTCAATGCATCATGTACAAGAACTGTTGCTTCCAAATAATCGAGTAACAATAAATCTCCGACCCTCGTCGCTTCGTCAACATAGGACGACAGCTTGCCCCCTGCTTCTTCAGCAGTTTCTTCTTTTAATTCTTCGGCTTCCTGATTCAAAAAATCCATTCTTTACCCTCACACATCGGTTTTTGGTGATTTGTATTCGTTTGTGCAGTCAGACCC
>JAPPMR010000628.1 GCA_028818995.1 Candidatus Poribacteria bacterium
AAAAAACTTGTCTTAACTTTGCTAAATTTTGGTCTAAATAAACGGTAGCACTTCATCTCTTGGTCTGAAAAAACCGAGTTTCCGAAATCTTTTGTTAGCCGTCATTGCTGTTTGTATCGCGAAAACGTTCCGTATCAATGAGATTGCCTCACGCTTACCGATTTTGGTGAAAACAGAGAAATCGAAACAGAAGCGACTGCTTCGCTTTCTTGATACTGCATTGCCTATTGCCTGTCTTGAGAAAGCATGGTTGACTTTCGTTGTCGGCTGCTTCTGCTCGACAAAGGGGTATCCGCATTTCCTTATCCTTGTTGATGAGACCGACCTCATTGACGGGTGGAAAGCGATTGTTGCGGCGATCCCCTTCCGCTCAAATCTCATCTGTGGACATCAACTCTATCACATTTACAAACGTCGGATGCAGATTGAACACGGATTCCGAGACATCAAATCCTGTTTTGGGTTCGGTAAACTCGTTTTGAAAAAACCTACATACTCACGCGGCTGTCTTTTATGGTTGCTCGCATCTGTGGCTTATGGAAACCTGTTGTTTCTCTCTTATGAGAAGGCATCAACGCAGTGGGCAAAAGCGTTCAATGGCTCTCAAAAGCGGTATTCTGTGAACCCACCCTGTCATCTAACAAATTTTGCAGCCTAAAAACCGAGTGTAATCCCGGTTCAGATTGAAAATCCGCGTCATCCGTGTAATCCGTATAACCCAAGATTCAGACAAAGAGGTATTGGAATGATGAATCGTTATCCTGAATATAAAGAAAGCGGTGTGGAATGGATTGGGGAGATACCGAAACATTGGGAAATCAAAAAACTCAAATACGTTGCAAAGATACTACCAAGTAATGTTGATAAACACATCTATCCAGATGAGATCCAGGTCAGGTTATGCAATTATACAGATGTTTATTACAACGATTATATTACAGTTGATACAGTTTTGAAAAAGGGGAGTTGTAAGGAAAGTGAATTTGCAAAATTCGTTTTGAAGAAAAGTGATGTTATTATTACCAAAGACTCTGAGACCCCAGATGATATTGGCGTTCCAACTTATGTCAAAGACGATTTGGACAATGTTGTTTGTGGTTATCATTTAACAATGCTTAGACCACTCGCTTGTCGTGGAGCGTACATTTTTAGATTTATTCAATCCGATAGGACGAGAAGATATTTTGAGGTGAATTCAAATGGAATTACCAGATACGGCTTGGGAAAAGCGTCAATTGAAAATCTGCTCTTACCCATACCTCCTGATTCCGAACAACAGCAAATCGCCAACTTCCTTGACCGCAAAACCGAACAGATTGACGAACTCATCCACATCAAAGAACGGCAGATAGAACTGCTGCAGGAACAACGCACCGTTCTGATAAATCAGGCAGTAACAAAAGGGCTTGACCCGAATGTGGAAATGAAACCGTCGGGAATGGAATGGATTGGGGAGATACCAGCGCATTGGAAAATCAAAAAACTCAAATACGTTGCAAAGATACTACCAAGTAATGTTGATAAACACATCTATCCAGATGAGATCCAGGTCAGGTTATGCAATTATACAGATGTTTATTACAACGATTATATTACAGTTGATACAGTTTTGAAAAAGGGGAGTTGTAAGGAAAGTGAATTTGCAAAATTCGTTTTGAAGAAAAGTGATGTTATTATTACCAAAGACTCTGAGACCCCAGATGATATTGGCGTTCCAACTTATGTCAAAGACGATTTGGACAATGTTGTTTGTGGTTATCATTTAACAATGCTTAGACCACTCGCTTGTCGTGGAGCGTACATTTTTAGATTTATTCAATCCGATAGGACGAGAAGATATTTTGAGGTGAATTCAAATGGAATTACCAGATATGGCTTGGGAAAACCATCAATTGAAAATCTGTTCTTACCCATACCTCCTGATTCCGAACAACGCCAAATCGCCAATTTCCTTGACGATAAAACCGAGCAGATTGACGAACGGGTAGCAACAGAGCAGCGAAAGATTGAACTCCTCAAAGAATACCGTCAATCCCTCATCTCCGAAGCAGTGACCGGCAAGATAGATGTCCGAAACGAGGTGTAGACTCTATTTTTTTTTGATTCGGCGTGCAATGCCTATCGCATTATAGTAAAACCCGAAAATAAGAGAGTACTTTGAAAAACACAAAACACCTCACCACCGCTGGCGAGGTTTGGAACCTCGCCCTTGCGTTGATGTATAGATAATTATGGGATTTACTATAAAAATCATCTATTACTGCCATTGCGCAGTTATAGAATGGATGGCACGAAAGTTCTCAACTGTGATAATCTGTTCGTCAAATTGCCCTTTCCATTCTATACCACCATCAAAAATATTTTCTTCATGATTAGCAAAATTCATGAAGTATCCATCCGGGGCAAAACCCTTGAGAAGTAGATGACCTTCTCGGTCATAAAAAGAGATATAAATACGTGCATTTCGGCGATAACGCGGTTTTGCATATTTTTTTAAAACGGGCGATGGTTTGGTGCCGATTTTGCCAGTTTTTTCTATTGAAACAACTTGACGAGAAAGAAAAAAGTGTTTGGCAATGAAGTAATAACTTCCAAATTTCTCACCTTGCGAGTTCATGACACTTTTGGGCTTATACGCAATTTTTATCACAACATTGCTCCCATCTTTCATTATAGGATTGCCATCTTTCATTGTATCCGAAAACTCTCTTGATATTTCTTGAAGTGCTACCGTTTATTTAGACCAAAATTTAGCAAAGTTAAGACAAGTTTT
>JAPPMR010000665.1 GCA_028818995.1 Candidatus Poribacteria bacterium
CGTATACCAAGGGCTGCTTGATGTACCAATGCTTTATCTCAGCCGTTTCTTTATTCAAAATCGGAATGCGTATTATCGCTATCTTCGTGAAGTTACAGAAAACGGAAGTTGGCAGCAGTGGATTCTCTATATCTTAGAAGCGGTAGAACAGACCTCGCGAGACACCGCAGAAAAAATACAGGCAATTAATCGTCTCATCGATAACTTCATGATAAAAGCGAGCGGCAGAACGAAAGCCGTTGAGCGCGAAGGGTTTGTTGATTTGCTCTTCAAGTGGCCTTACTGCAAGATTAGTATTGTTGAGAGAGAACTGGAGTGTAGTCGCATTACAGCTACAAGGTACTTGAATGAAATCGCAGCACTTGGGTTGCTTAATCGAGTGAAGATGGGACGGGAGTATTATTACATCAATAGAGATCTTGTGGAATTACTATCAGAGTGAATTTCTGGTAAAAACTCGGAAGTGAAGTAGAGTTACATATCCGTAAGTATATGTATACAAACTATACATATCAGCCGGGATATGTATAGAAATTGCAAAAAAGTATACATATCAGCCTGGATGTGTATAGAAATTGCAAAAAAGTATACATGCCCGGTTTTTAAAGGTGGTGACGCGTGAGAATAACAGGAGAAATTGATTATGAAAGGGAAAATTCTTGATTTTTCTATTCAGACCAACTCCGGTGCAATTTCTGGAGATGATGGCGAACGATACAATTTTAGTGGCGCTGATTGGAAAAGTGATCGTCACCCAACACGTGGCATGTCCGTTGATTTTGCTACCGAAGACCATCGAGCCAAGGAAATCTACATAGCTGTTGGTGGGTCGACTTTAGGAGAAAAAGACAAGATTCTCGCAGGACTTCTTGCTATTTTCTTGGGAGCATTCGGTATTCACAAATTTTATCTTGGTTACAAGAAAGCAGGTATTATTTTATTAGTAATTAATACCGCTGGACTTATGATAACCGTGTTTTTTCTATTCATCCCAAATTTCATAGTTTGTGTAATTGGGGTTATTGAGGGTATCTTGTATCTGGTAAAGTCTGATGAAGAATTTGAACAGACTTACGTCGTTGGGAAAAGAGAATGGTTTTGAAGTATAAACGGTAACAAAATGGATAGACACGGTTCCTCACCGTGCCTATCGTTGAAAGCGATCTCTCTACTCCAATCCCCACTGCTTTTTTGCTTCCTCAAACGAAATATTTTGACTTCCAGTGTGCGAAATCGGGTTTTTACCGACCCATCGCTCATCAATCGGGTGTTCTGCGGGTTGGAATCGTATGTCACAACTGATGCGCCATCTATCTGATAGATTTTTAGTAGAGGTGTGCATAGTATGCATGGTAAAAACAATCACATCCCCCATCTCAAAATCCGTTGTCTGCCACTCTCCACCGTATTTTTCACTGATTTCCATTGGATCACGTCCGAAATGTCCTGGTGTTCCGTCCTTATCCACATCGGTTTTGCCATAAGTGTCGCGAATACGCGCAAAACTATCAAGATTGTGTGAACCGACAAGCACAGTAAGTGTTCCCATTGTCGCTGGCACATCACCAAATGGTACCCAGCAAGTGTGCAACTGCTTTGAGCCTCGTCCCATATAGACAAAATCAAAATGCGGTCCAGACCAACCATCAGGACGGACAAACCGAAGCCATTTGTAATCAAACGTGCGGGTATCGCCGCCAAAAAAGTTTCGGAAGAAGGTAAAAAGTTCATCGCCTTCCAAAACGGACAACACATCGGGGTGATGTGTAACTGCTGGCGCGCCCATCGTCCGCCCCGGACTGCCTTCGCCTGCGATTGCTTCCATTATATCGGTTCCATTTTTGAAAACGTTATCCTTCCCGTTTCCTTCGGCATATTCAAGAATAGCGCGCCGTGCAGCGATAACCTTGTCTTTATCAATCAGGCCGCGAGCGAGTAGGTATCCGTCCTCTGCTATCTGATTATGCAAGCCTTCGGCCGAATCAAGCACGGCATTGCAGTCCCGAAGCACACCGAGGTGCGGTCCTGGAAATGTAACTTCGTGATCTCCCACAAATACGGTTTCAGCCATTATTTCCTCCGATAATTACAGTATTTCGTGTAATGTGTTGAATTAGTGTACTACTTCCGAATCGCAAATGATTTTTAATTTTGCATTCGTATTTTAGCAAAAGTTGGTAATTAGTGCAAGAAGATTACAATAGAAATTGCGTTGACATGATAGTAAACGTATAATAGAATTCCTCATAAATACTTAGGGATATTGCTATGGAACACTATTTAAAGATCCAAAAACCTGAACTGGAATACACTTATGAGTTTGAAATTGATCAACTTCCTCAAATGTCCGAATGCTTAGAGACACACGGTTTTGCGATTATCAAAGACGTGCTACCTGATGCGTTGGTGGATAGTTTGAAACAAGCCGTTTTTGATGGCGCAGACCCAAACAGAGGATTAGAGCATGGACAGAGTCGCACCCGACATGCTTGGATAGAATCTGGCGCTGGAGCATGGCAACTGCTGGAATATGAACCGTTTATGAAAATTCATCGGCACCTGATTGGCACAGATGAATTAACCGTACATCGTTCTGCTGCTATTATTCGGATGCCAGGGTCTCACCCTGTTGCATGGCATACCGATTGGTGTGGGTTTTCCACGGATGCACCGAAAAATTCCGGTGATGTGCTGAACCGGGGAATGTGGCCATCGGGCAAATGGTTTTATATAACCGGTTCGCGTCCGGAACACGGTGGGTTGTGTGTGATTG
>JAPPMR010000223.1:0-1217 GCA_028818995.1 Candidatus Poribacteria bacterium
GATTATCTCTATGGAGAATGTGCCTCAACTCATGGATAAACCGATTTACAACAAGTTTAAGTACGAGTTAGCCGATGCAGGGTATAGTGTTTCTGATGGGGTTATATCCTGTGCCGACTTCGGGGTTCCGCAAACTCGAAGCCGTTTGGTTATGCTGGGATCTTTGTTGGGCAGAATTGATATGCCGAAATCCGACGTCCAAAAGTCCAAAACGGTTAGACAAGCAATTGGACACCTCACACCTCTTGAGCACGGGCAATCAAGCGAGATTGACCCTTTGCATGTTTGTTCTCGACTAGAGCCAATTAACCTGAAACGCATCCGAGCTTCAAAGCCCGGTGGGACTTGGCGAGATTGGCCTCCTGAACTATTGCCAGATTGCTATAAGAAAGCCAGCGGCTTAAGCTATGGGAGCGTTTATGGCCGTATGCAGTGGGATATGCCAGCACCTACGCTGACCACGCAATTTTATCGCTATGGTACCGGACGATATGGACATCCAGAACAAGACCGCGCTCTGAGCTTGAGAGAAGGTGCAATTCTCCAAACGTTTCCTGGGCAATACCAGTTTGTTGCGCCCGATGAAAAAGGGTCATTTTTGAAAATTGGTCGTCAAATCGGCAATGCTGTTCCGCCATCTTTGGCTTATGCTATTGGGAAAGCAATTACAGGTCATATAAAAAAAAGGACGAGGAGTAATGTCTGAAGAACTCACTCTGGACATTGATTTAAATGTACTCAATCATTTGGGATTGAACCTGTATAGCAATGTTCCCGCTGTCTTGGCGGAATTGATTGCCAATGCTTGGGATGCCGATGCCTCTCGGGTAGATGTATCTGTAAAAGAACAGGATGAAGGAAAAAGAATTATCATTCAAGATAATGGCTGTGGGATGGATCGGACAGAGTTGCAAGAAAAATTTTTAACCGTTGGTTATCAACGCCGTAGCAAAGGAAGTGGTGATCAGACAGCAGGCGGACGGTCCGTTATGGGCAGAAAGGGCATTGGTAAGCTATCTGTCTTGTCTATTGCCAGGAAAGTATATGTCTATACAAAAAAGGAGGACACCGACCCTCTGGCAATTGAGTTAGACGTTAAAAAAATACAAGAAGCGATTGAAAAAAAACAAAAATATCGTCCTCCTGTGATAAATGAGCCAAAGGATATTAATTTTGAAAATTCTGGTACGGCACTCGTTTTGACGGATATCAAGAGA
>JAPPMR010000223.1:1227-2773 GCA_028818995.1 Candidatus Poribacteria bacterium
TATTAATGCATCACTTGACGCCTATCTGCGTCAGCGTGTAGCTCGTCGTTTTTCGATTTTTTCCAAAGACTTTCAAGTGTTTGTTAATGATGATGAGATAACAATAAATGACAGGAACTATTTCGGAAAACTGGAATATGCATTGGTGTACGGCGATTTCGAAAAGTCCAATTTTACGCATGATAAGAAATATGTGGTTCAACGAGAGGAAAACACAGTAGATGAGGGGGGAAAATATTCTGTTCGTGGCTGGATTGGCTTGGTCGAAAAATCAGGATCATTACAGGAGGGCGCGGATAATCTGAACAAAATATCTATCCTCGCCAGAGGGAAGGTTGCATTGGAAGATATACTGGACTCATATCGAGAAGGTGGACTATATACCAAATACATCATAGGCGAATTGGAGGCGGACTTCCTTGATTTAACAGATGATGACGATATTGCCACATCCAGCAGACAGGATTTTATTCAAAGCGATGAACGATTTGTTCAATTGAGGGGATTTGTCGAACAGGAACTAAAACATTTGGCAGGAGAACGAGCAAAATTAAAGGATGAAGAAGGGGCAAAGAAAGCCAGTGAAATTCCTGCAGTCAAGGAATGGTATGAGTCATTGAAGGGAGATACTAAAACCTCCGCCAAAAAATTATTCGGCAGAATTAACCAAATAGCAACCGACGAAGACCATAGAAAAACGCTTTATAAACATGGGGTTTTGGCGTTTGAACATTTGCATCATAAGGAAAAACTAAACGAATTGGAACAGCTTGACATCGAAAATCTTGAGGTTGCTGTAAGGCTCTTTTCCGAGTTAGATGATATAGAAGCATCGTGGTATTACCAGATTACGGAAGGTCGTTTGGATGTAATCAAAAAATTGTCTGCTGACATTGCTGTTGATGTGCTGGAAAAGATCATACAACAACATATTTATAAACATCTCTGGCTATTGGATCCGTCGTGGGATAGAGCCACTGAAACGCCCACATTGGAACGGTCTGTTACTACGACTTTTGAGAAAATTTCCGCTAAATTGACAGAAGAAGAAAAGCAGGGGCGTCTGGATATTAGATACAAGAAAACATCGGGTAAGCATGTGATTATTGAGTTGAAAAGAGGATCTGTTAGAACTTCAACCGGCACTCTCATAGATCAAGTTGATAAGTACATAGCGGCTTTGGAGAAACAGTTACAGGAAGCAAATGAAAGCGGCTCTATTGAAGCGGTTTGTCTGGTGGGGAAAGAACTCAGTGATTGGGAAACTCCGAAAAGGCGACAAAGCTCAGAACGGTCTTTGGAAGGAAAAAATATTCGAGTGATTACCTATCAGCAACTTATCCGAGATGCCGAAGCAAGTTACCAACAGTATCTCGAAAAGAAAGAAGATAAAGGCAGGATTAAGAAAATATTAGATGAAATTGAAACCTTTGATGGCTATACATCCTGATTTCCCTTCCGCTCACAACTTCGTCTTTGAGACGACCACTCTGTGTAGCAAACCTTGCGAGTGTTCCTGCTCCTCTTGCTGTCATAAATTCTGAGC
>JAPPMR010000420.1 GCA_028818995.1 Candidatus Poribacteria bacterium
TCAGCTTCACGGACATAAAGTAAGTGGAAACGACATAAACCCCCTGTCTATAATCCTTACATCCCCTCGCCTTAACCCACCTACATTAGCAGATATTGAAAAGAGATTATCTGAGGTTGACCTATCAAATGATGCAGAAATTGATCCAGACCTTTTAGTCTTTTTCCATGAAGACACACTCAGAGAAATTTACGGATGGCGAACCTATTTCCAACAAGAACAACTTGACACGGTAGATACATGGTTACAGATGGTAGCATGCAGTCGTCTTACAGGGCATTCTACTGGCTTCTTCTCCGTTTTTACCCTACCGCCGAATCTGGCAGCCTCAGTTGTTTCACAGCGAAAAATTAACGAAAAACGGAATCAGACACCAGAATACCGAAACACGAAGGAATTGATACTCAGGAAATCAAAGCAGTTGCAGCGCCATAGCCTTCCCAATCACTTCTGGCGGAACGATGCGGTCCTTCTCACTGAATCCGCAGATAACACACCTCAAATCGCGGCCGAATCCGTTGATTTAGTTGTCACCTCACCCCCTTTCCTTGATACTGTGGACTATGAGCAGGACAACTGGCTACGGATGTGGTTTTGCGACATAGAAATTGAAGCAGGGAAAATCTGGCAAATAAAATCTCTGGAGGATTGGGTTGCACTTATGACAGATGTTTTTGTGGAACTGCATCGGATATTAAAACCTACTGGCAGAATTGCTTTTGAGGTTGGAGAGGTTCGCAAGGGTGCCATTTTGTTAGAAGATCCCGTTTTCCAAGCATCGGTAGAGGCAGGATTCGTGCCAGAAAAATTAATGATTAACGCGCAGCACTTTACGAAAACGGCAAATTGCTGGGGTGTTTCTAACAACAGCAAAGGTACAAATAGTAATCGTATTGTTATCTTGAAAAAGGATAGTTGATAATTAGACATTACAACGTTTTAATTATGAGTGGTTATTGGCCTAATCAAATCTAAAGTTCGTAGGTCGGGTAGAGCGAAGCGACACCCGACAATATCAAGGTTTCAAAGCAAAATTGGCCAAATCAACACCAAGTGCGCGTATGGCACTTGGTGGGTTTCATAGGGAATCTAAGGAACAGCCTAAGCAAGTTTTTAAAATAGTATTTCAGTTCCAACATGTCGGGTTTCGCAAGCTCCACCCGACCTACAAGTTACTTAAACTCACTCAATTTCATATACTACAGTGATATTCACAGTGACTGTGAGTTCACCCGGCACAATAGGAGTGGAAGAACGCGCGCTATCATCAGCGAAGGCTGCTTCTGCTACTGCATACGGAATTGGTGGACTTTCAAAATACGTGTTTTCCGATATAGTGACAGGTTTTCCAAGTACTACTCCACTTGCATCCGCTAAAGTTTGTGCTTTCCCTGCGGCATCTTTTACCGCTAAACTACGGGCTTGCTTCTGGTATTCAGTGGTGTCGTCAATCATAAATTGAACGGAGTTTACAACGATGTTATCTCCTCCCGCTTCTGCGGCATCGTCAATCACATCACTGAGCGTATCCAGTTCTCGCACCTTCGCCCGAACGGTGTTGTTTACTCTGTAACCCCGAAGTTCGCGTTTGCCTTCCGAATAGTCGTACTGTGGATAGATACTGAAATTCTCAGTATTAATATCTTTTTCAGTAATATCGTTCGCTTTCAAGGAATCAATTAAGGCAGTCATTGCGCTTGCAGCTTCTTCGCGTGCCTCAGCAACTGTCGCTTTTTCCACAGAGACACCTAAATTAAGCGTTGCAATATCTGGTTCTCCCGTAACTGAACCGCTCCCTGTAACATGGATAGTTCTGCCGCTTGTTGGAGGTGCTAATAGCTGCGAAGTAAAACGTGTATCACAAGCCGTAAGTGTTGAAATCAGCAATACAGAGACCGCTAATAAACAATAATCGTATCTTCTCATTTTTTCTCCTATAAGTTTAGTTAATTTTTTGAACTTCTTTAACATTCCTACTCTGGTGGATTTACGCCCTCTATCTCTGGAGGCGCGGCATTTTCCGTAAGCGTGTCAGATTTCTTTATTAACCTATCAACATTTGATTTGAACAACATAAAGATAGGTCCTTTATCTTCGCTTTTGACATGAAGTTTGCCACCTTCCTCTTTGCCGACATGAAGCGTAGCAGTTGTACCATCGTTGAGGATAGCAGAGATAGATGAGGTTGGGGAATCTAATCCGTATTCGGCAAGTTCTTTTGCTTCTGCGAAATCGTCTGTCTCCAGTTCACTGAAATAGGTGAGCAGGTTGTCAACTTCGGTCTGATTGGCAGCAGCATTTATCGGTTGGTGCATCTGCCACTTATTTTCAGCATCTAACCGCAGTTCCACCGCTTCTTCTGGAGAGGTAATGTTTATCTGTGTAACAATGCCTTTGTTAAAATCAAAGATGGTCCGGTCTTTCCAAGTTCGTGTTCCTTTGTCAAAAACAGATTGTAAATAACCCTGCGCGATATAGACATCATTAGAATCAGCAACGCGCACGTAACTGCTCAAGAATCCGGGTGTATTTTTCCCGACAAACAAGTGTGCTAACATCTTGTCGTTTGCGTCCATCAATTTTGCTTCAACACCTGAACTATCTACTTGGAATTCAGCCTGATTTTTCGGGTTGTCAGAAACGTGGTTAGCATTGTCAAATTCTGCAACTTTCTCTAATAAATCTTTCACACCTTCGCTATCTGCTGGATAGTTATCCATAGAGGTAACAGCCCATTGGTCGTTTTGTTTTGAGAGCGTTGTAG
>JAPPMR010000312.1 GCA_028818995.1 Candidatus Poribacteria bacterium
CTAATGCAAGTCTCAATCGTATATTCGGCTCGGGTTCTTTGAGTGAGAGGGGATAAACCGGTTTCTCATCAAACAAGGCACTTTGTAAACTGCCACCGGTAAAACGATCAATCGCAACGCGATGCTGCCATCGCATTTCTACATTCTTTACCAGACGTTCCTCAATTAATACTCGGCTTGCCTGCGAAGTGGGTTCCTGTGAGTTGTTGCTATTTTTTTTATGGACAAACCCAAACATCTTTTCCACTGCTTTTTCAGGGAAGCCAATTGTGTTTGCGATTAGCGTCGCGCGCTGTCGGAACGCACCCGCAAATGAGGTGCCGGGGATAACAGGTTTGCCATCAGACTGTAAATGGACCATATCAGGGTCTTCTGGTTCTCCAGATACACTCCGGATTAACAGTGATGAGCGGAGTTCAAAGTCCGCCTCAATGCGGAAGTAGCATCTCTGGTCGGTTTGTAATGGTTCTGGTTCTAAGTCGCTATTAGGTTGGGACCACGGATCATCGCGTAGCCACGCCATGACATCCTCTTGATTGTCCATCTGCAAATCGCGTATCTCCCAAGATTCTACTTTGCCGCGCCCGTAACCGCGCCGAGTGCGCGCGCCCAGGCGGATATCGCCATCTTGAAACGCTCTTAGCAGTGCGCTAAACATGTCCTCTAAATTGGGTTTTGTTGCTCCGTCTTTGATACCGTCTATGTCATCTCCACTACGTATAATACATACCAAACACAATTCAAACTCAGTTCCACGTTCAGCGACCTCCACATCATATTTCGCTCCTGTTTTTGCAGTGCCCGACTTTATATTTATGCTAACACCATCGCGGATTGTTCTGTTCACTTTCTCCGATACACATGCGGCATCCGAAACGATTAAGGGACTCATGGTATCCTCTTTATCCGCGCCACCAAAGAAATCTTTAAGTTCTCGTGGTTCTGTTGCAAGTCCTTCTTTATATTGTGTCCAAATTAAACACTTCCGAGCGAGGAAACTTCGCGCGGCACCGGCGACGGATGCCCCTGGGATAAAGGGTTTTCCATTAGCATCTTGTAGGAGACACATGTCCGCAACACCGGTTTCATGGCTACCGAAGTGTGCTACGCTATCAAGTTTCCATTTGCCACGTGCATATAACCGACGCACAACAACATCATTATCTGTAGATGTGGAGGTGGTAGTCGTGTTTTCCATAGGGTTGCCTCCTTATTCTGTGGATGTTGGCTTGCGTTATGACGCACGGTGTAATGCTGTCAATAGATGATTGAAGAATACTTTGTACATTTCATCACTTTTGGCTTCCACCAACTTCTTTACTATGGTTTCCTGAGTGTCGCTGTAGCGAGATTCAACAAAGTCTTTAACGTGATTATTTGCCAATTGGCGAGTTATAGTCTCACGTTCAGTCCAAATATGCTTAAATAAATCAAATAGTGTGAGTCTGTTTTGTAATCCTGGTATACCGTGATTAAGCATATCAATCTGATGATTTGGTAGTTTTTCCTTTCCTAATTTAAGCAATTCCGGTGAACTTTCCTTAAGGTTTTCCCATTGGAGAAACAAACGGAATCGTCCGAGGAGTGCGTTGCTTGGTAACCGCCTATTCTCTCGTGCCTGATCAATTATTGTACTGGCTGCACGCATGGCAAGGGACTGTATCTCAGCTAAACAACATCTTAACACGACACCTTTGAGAATATTTTCAATTTCATGCGGTATCTGTCCATTTGGCACGTCACATTTAGGGTCGTTAAGTTGGGTTTCTTTTTGTAACTCAAGCGTATCTTGACGATTGACTGCAAGCCGTCCAAAACCTTCGTTCTTACGCAATCCCAAGCCATTATGTTCTAATTTCAAAAGTCGTTTTGTGTCGAATGAGGATTTTACACAAAACACAAAAACGCTGCCAGCAGCGATGGCCTGCCACTGGTGGTGCGGTAAACGTAGGTGGCTGTGGTACCCACTAATCAACTCTGTCCGGGTGTAACTGCATGATAGTTTAAGTTCACATGCCTTTATTCCCAGCATTTTGGCTAATTCGCGTAGGGGAAAACGCGCATCCGGATGCCCGTTATCGTTGACAGCCAGTAGTGGAGATAGGGTTGTAAGGATTAAACGATCATCAGAAAGGACCGGTGGCTCGTCCTCCGGCTCGTAATCTTCTCGATCAACGAATGCATTCCATTCAGCAAAGACATCACTCAACGCCTTGGGTATCTCATCAATCCATTCAAATTCTGTTTCTCCATACTGTGCACTGCGCGATCTACCAATTTTTATTGGGTATTCTCCTGATAACCATTCTTTTAGTTTCACCAAATTATCTTTTGAACCCAGAACAGCACCTTGAAACGGCTGGTTGGCTTGAATGGCTTCATACCTAAAGAGGTTACCGTCATTTTCAAGGGCGCGTCCTTTGCGGCGGTCACCAGCGCGGGCATGGTGGTAATTACGTTCTGTTTTGACGAATCGCGTCTTCAAGTCCCCTTGCAAAATCATTCCGTAGCGGCGTTCCAATCGCTTTTTTGGTTTTTTCTTTTCTTCCTCAGTTGATGGTGATTCTACTAAATCTACGAGTTTCTCTTCCTCAAGGCTATTTGCATCTTCCTTGAATTTACGTATGGAGTGAGGTATAGGAATTGTACGTGTAAGTTCTTGGTTTTGCTCAGGATCAATTGCTTCTGGATAAGCTGTCAAGAAACGCAAATGTCCATCAAGAAAGATACGACGAAATGCATCATCTGCCGGTTTGTGG
>JAPPMR010000950.1 GCA_028818995.1 Candidatus Poribacteria bacterium
CTGCTGGACCAAAGACCGACGCAAGTGCAAGAATCTTTTTCAGCGACCACGGATCAGCATAAGGTCCGGTGACGGGAGGAATGTCAAATTCTTCGGGATTTTGTGTATCTTCGCTTTGCATTGACAGATTAATTAGAGAGGACAGACATGATAGCCTGCCCAACTTAATTCCCGCTTGGAAAGGTCAGTTACTTCCTTCAACTGAGAGGTTCTAACGGCTTCGCATTCCCAAAGACAGGAACCGGTGCATCTCCAAGAGCAGCCCATCGCGAAGCGTTAGCAATCACATGCCGTACATTTTTATCATAATAGATCGGATACGTTTCATGACCAGGACGGAAATAGAATATCTTTCCTCTGCCACGGTAGTAACAACAACCGCTACGGAATACCTCACCGCCAGGGAACCAACTGATGAAAACAAGCGTATCGGGTTCTGGAATGTCAAACGGTTCACCATACATTTCGGCCTGCTCAATTTCGAAATATTCACCGAGCCCTTCAACGATTGGGTGTCCATGTTCAATCACCCAGATGCGTTCCTTTTCCCCTGCTTCACGCCATTTGAGGCTACACGACGTTCCCATCAAACGGACAAACGGTTTAGAATAGTGTCCGGAATGTAAGACGATAAGTCCCATTCCCTGTAGCACACGGGCTTTCACTTTATCCGCAATTGCGTCTTCAACGGCACCGTGCGCGGCATGTCCCCACCATATCAACACGTCTGTTTTATCCAACACTTCGTCAGTTAAACCGTGTTCAGGTTCATCTAACGTAGCGGTTAGCGTTTCAATGCCGTGTTCACCTAACCCATCGGCAATAGCAGTGTGAATGCCTTTTGGGTAAAGTTTGCGGATAGTTTCGTTCGTTTTTTCGTGTCTAAATTCGTTCCAAACTGTAACTAAAGGTTGTGACATAAACTTCTCCTTCAATTGTATTACATTGAAATTCTATTAGGAATATCTGCCAGACTATTTATACTGAACGTGAATTTCATAAAACATCCAATATGGCTTCTCTCAAATTAAATAATGCTAATCTTGCTTGCTGTTTAGTTGTGTTCATCAATCTTTACATTCCTTAGTGAGTGTGCGTTTTTTATCTCCACGTAAGGATACATAAGGTAAAACCAAGTATCTAATGGGAGTATTGCCTCTAAACACGCTCTCGTGAAGCGAGACCTAAATACTCTAATTATCCAATTTTAACGTTTGTGCGCGTTTCATAAAAACACCGTTATCCACGACCCATTGTGCGTAGCCGATGTTGCCGTTATCGGTGAGATAGTTAATCCTTTTATTCAGAAACTCAAGCAATTCCGTGTTTTCACGTGCGACAGTAAACCCACCATATTCTACCTGTTCATCAAGAGCAGTAACAACGAAAGTCCCAGCAGATGCAGCCGCATCATCTCGGTTGCCGATCTCACCGCGTGCAAGGGCATCAACCCTGTTTTCTTGTAAGTTGCCAAGTAACACCTGTTCTTCTGATAGGACGACGGTAACACGAGGTATAAGCGGGTCAAAGCCTTGATGCGGCATATTCACTGGATAGTTGACTTGCGGCATATTGTCTGCGGGCGGGTAGACAGTAACCCTGTTTTCTATATTCGGTGTCGATCCCGCTGCAGTAATTTTATAATCCGCTGTGCCATCTGCCACAACCGTGCCTTGTAGTGTTTGTATGTGTGTGCCTTTTGCTACCACGCCACTCTTATCCACAATTCCAGTGATTTGAAGTAAGCGTGCCTCACCGGTTGTCCCCCTTAGTACGCCAACGCGGACATCGCGCGTCAGATCGGTGTAGTTTTGGATATGCTCTGCATCTTCAGCACGTACCAGAAGCGACTGACGAAACACAATGTGAGGCGTTGTGAAGGTGACAAGCGGTGTGCCAGTTGCGTCCTTTGTCCGGTCATCAAGGATTGTGATACCCCCACCGATAACATCATAGTCAGGAGCAGCTGCCAAGAGCCAGATATTCTCCCATTGAGAGATCGGTTCCCTTGTAAAAGACAGATTAGGGGTTTCCATGACTTCAAGTGCAGTCAAAAGGTCTGCTTCATAACCGAGATGTGTATTTGTCCAACCATAGCTAACAGGCGAAAAAGAGTCATAAAACCCAACATTGAGAACACGGGGCTGTTCTGGTGTGCGTGTGTCGTCAATGACATTGATAGTTTTTTGGTATTCACACCCGATTGATATCACGCAAAGTGCTATGAAAACAATAAACAAGCTGCGCAAAAGATATCTCGAAAAAATAAAACTGTAGTAAATCTGTTTTTGCATTGCGCATCTCCTTTATAGTGAATTCTACAATAAACTGGACATCTGAGATGTGAATCAACGTTGAATGCGATTAGCAGAATACGCGTGTGGTATTCTGCAGGATTTGTCGCCTACAGAAAATGTGCCGCTTTCATTTCAAGGTTCACAGTATATCTAAAATCTCTGTTGAGATTTCGTTTTCAATTACACTCAAAAAAACAGTGAGGACTTGCACGCTGTGCCAGCATCCATCCTCAATTTGTGAATCAGAAGTAAAAGTGATAACCAAACAATAAACGCACACCTAAATCATCTAACGGATTTATACCTATCTCAAATGAATATCCAAGATCTGGAAGACTTGGAAAGAAATATTCATAACCCATAAATACTTCAAACCAAGTATTGGAAAGCGTATGTTCTTCGGTATCTGTTTCGATTTGAGAGATTGGATAATTCATGCCCCAGCCGACATAGAATTTGCTTAGAGGTTTTATGTGAGTGGCATATAAAAACCTGTTCCCTGCCCACACTTCAGTTCCATTATTCGTCCCCATAAATATCTGTGTTTCAAACCATTCTAATATTCTAATCCTCCAACTGGTCCCAACTGAACTGACTAACCCTCCATTAGATGCATAGATCCCGCTGGTGATGCCAATCCCAAGCCAATTCGTATCATCAGATGCAACCGTTTCGGTGGCAGGATTCGTTGCTGCAGCAGGATGCAGTGCTAAACTATAACCGATTGCTAAAAACGTCAATAAGCAGATGAAGTAACGTCTCACTATCGATTTCCTCCACTGAATGTTGGCTATAAAATAACAACAGATTCATTGAAACACACAGACAGAGTGCTTACAAAGCGCGCCTACCGTAATTGGGGTTACGCACCTACCGTGATAGGGACCGTTAGAATGCTAATTCTGTCTCTACTGCTTCATCATAGTCAACACCCTCAACCTCAAATCCGAAGAGATTTCGGAAACGTCTTCTGTAGCCAGCGTAATCAGAGAGTTCATGGAAATTGTCGGTATTAATCTGTTCCCATCGTTCTGTGACAGCATCGGTCACATTTTGTCGTAACTCTCTGTCATCCAACCGAATATAACGCTCCGTATCAAGTTGAGGCTGCAGTCCAGGCCCAAGATGCTCCGAGAATAATCGCTGCATCTGCCCAATCGGTGCTTCATTGATACCTTTTGTATTCATAATATCGTAGAGGATACTGATATAAAGGGGAACAACAGGTATTGCGGCAGAGGCTTGCGTAACGACTGCTTTGTTAACTGAAATATAAGCATTGCCGCCGAGTTGATCTTCAAGTTTTACATCAAGCGTATCAACACATGCCTTCAGGTCATCTTTTGCCTTGCCGATAGTGCCATCACGATAAATTGGCCAGGTTAATGCACTGCCGATATAGGTATATGCCACAACAGTCATCTCTGGCGCGAGTAATTCGGCATCTGCTAAAGCATCAACCCACATTTCAAGGTCTTCGCCACCCATCACAGCGATTGTGTCTGCGATTTCCTTATCATCTGCTGGTTCAATCGTTACAGGTACAACGGTTTCATCATTTAGGTCGATAGTTTTTCCTGTATAAGATTCGCCAATCGGTTTCAGCACAGAATTATGCGTTTCACCAGTGCGTGGATGGATTCGGCGCGGTGCAGCGATACTATAGACAAGAACATCTATTTTGCCAAAATTTGCTTTGAGTTGTTCTATCGCCTGCTGCTTCATCTCATCCGAAAAAGCATCTCCGTTGAGACTCTCTGCAAGAAAGTCATCCTGTTGTGCTTGTTGATGGAATGCTACGGTGTTGTAATAACCTGCTGATGCTGTTCTTCTGTCATCAGCGGGACGTTCGTAGAGAAGACCTAAAGTTTTTGCACCGTATCCCCACGTCAACGCGATACGAGAAGCGAGTCCATAACCGGTTGATGCACCGATAACAAGCGCATTTAAACCCGTCCCTTTATAAGTAGCATTCTCCTTAATTAAATCTATCTGATTTTGAATGTTTGCCTGACAGCCAGCAGGATGTGCATTCGTACAGATAAAACCACGAATCCGAGGTTTAACAATTTGAACTGCCATAATTCCCTTCTTCTTTTCTAAAGCAGTTAGCCTTCAATTTCTACGACCATTTCAACTTCAACAGGAATACCGCCGGGCAATTGTACCATGCCGACTGCTGAACGCGCGTGTTTACCTTTATCCCCAAAAACTTCAACAAAGAAATCTGATGCACCGTTGACGACAGCGGGCTGATCCGTGAAATCTGCTGATGAGTTGACAAAACCGACAACCTTCACAACACGTTTTATCCGATCCAGATCGCCTAACGCATGTTTGAGCGTGCTGACCAAACCGATAGCAACTTGACGCGCAGATTCATAGCCCTCTTCAATAGTGGCATCTGTGCCAAGTTGGCTTTTATAGATTGGACCTTCGCCCGTGCCAGGACCGTGTCCAGATGTAAAGACAAGATTTCCCGTTTGCACTGTGGTAACGTAATTCGCCACTGGTGTCGCAGGGGGTGGTAATTCTATTCCTAATTCTTCAAGCCGTTTTTCTATTTTCATGTCCTTTAATATCTCCTAAATAAGTCTGTGTTTAAGGTGCTGCAAACATGATATTTGCACATCAACCTGTATTATTAAATAGGTTTTCGGAGATTTTGTCAAGTGATTTTGTTTCTGAAAAAATAAAGTTGCTGTATGAAATGGGTAGGAAAGATCAATCTTCCGTGAGCAGCTGAAAGTATTCTTCTCTGCTCAGGTTTACAGTTCGCATATTATTTCTGATGACGGTGAGCGGCACTTCGTCATAGCGTGGAATAACCACAGCACGTTTAGCATTAGGATGGTGATAGATGAGATGTGACCTTTTTGTCGAACGAAACGGCACCCGAATTTTTCAAAAATCTTAACTTGGGTTCGCCAGTCTGTTGGCGAAATTTTAGGCACTAAAAGCCTCCAATTGGCACGGTAAGTTGATTGAAAGAAATCACCTGTTTATCAAGTTGGAGGGTTGATTGTGAAGTGTTTAAATCATAACCAGCATCTTCTAAAAAAGCCTTAAGCGTTCCAAGTTGTGCTGTTTCTTCTAACTGAATTTCAATAACTTCAAGCAAGTTATTTCGTGCTTCTTCAATATCCCTTCCGCAACTTGCAACGTCTAATTCTGGGCAATAGGCGGTGTACATATTGCCTTCTTTCCAAATTTCTTCTGTTACCACTAAATTTTTCATTATAGCCTCCATTTTTTACCGTTGGGTTTGTTCATGATATCAATGAGAATTGTACACAATTTTGCTTAAGAAATCAAGGAATCTTGATGGCTGAGAAAGACTGATGTTAATGATAATCTTATCTTGTAGCAAATAGTTTTGATGAAAACAACTTGACATGCAATGCGATTTTGTGTTAAAATTTGTCTTATGAATAGTAAACCTGCAGAAAAAGGCAAAATCAAACTTTTAGATGTCGTTGCGCTTACTGAGGATGTCCCTGAACATAATCTGAAGTATGGAGATGTCGGCACAGTCGTTGAAATCCTTTCGGATAGCGAAGCGTTTGAGGTTGAATTCAGCGGTGGCAATAGGCAAATGTCCAAGTGTATTAGTTTTCTTGCATCTCAACTTAGAGTGCTTCCTCACGAACTGATAAAAGCGGATTCCAAACGGCAAGCAAATAAACGGGTAAAAGGAATTACAGAAAAGGGAAAAAATGCTGCCGCACAACGCCTCATCAAAGCGATGGAAAAATCACCGCATCTCACTGATGAAGATATTGAAGCACTGAATCAGTCAATAAAAGAGGGGGAAATACCTATAAGTTTTGATTCTCCCTTTGATTTGCAGGACAGCGAAAACAAAGCTGGGGAACAATCCGATGAAAGAGATAATTGACAGATTGACTTCATATAATATCTTTAACTATCTCTTGCCTGGCACCTTATTTATAGGATTGGGTGATACACTAACTTCGTATACACTCATCCAAGACAATATTCTAATAGCGTTGTTTTTGTATTACTTCATAGGATTAATTATTAGCAGAATTGGATCGTTGACTCTGGAACCGCTACTTAAATGGATAAAATTTGTTAAGTTTGCACCTTATGAAGATTATGTAAAAGCATCACAGTTAGATCCAAAGATTGAAATTTTTTCAGAACAAAATAATATGTACCGCTCCCTATGTATGCTTTCTATAGCACTAATTCTGTTAAAGATATATGATTTAGCATGGGGTTCGGGATTACCAGATAATGCAGTAATAATTTTTATATTTCTTATAGGACTCTTAGTCCTGTTTTTACTTTCTTATAGAAAACAGACCAAATACGTTGTTAAACGCGTAAAAATTACACTCGAGGACAAGGAGGAAGAATAGAAAATGTTAGATTATTTTGAAATTGATTTTCTTAACGTAGAATCTAAAAAAAGTGGTGACGCTATACCACTATGGTATTCCGCTGGTGGCGTTACACGAATCCATGTCGTTGATGGTGGATTTCAAGATACAGGAGACAAAGTTGTTGAACACATCAAAAAGTATTATGGCTATCCTCGTAGGATTGATGCCGTGATTGTTAGTCATCCTGATGGTGACCACTCAGGAGGCTTGCGCACGGTTCTTGAAGATTTTGAAGTTTCTACGTTGTGGATGTTACGACCTTGGCTTTATGCAAATGAATTAATTGATAGATTTTCCCGCTTTTCAAACGTTTATAATCTGGTTCATCGGTTAAAAGATATTTACCCTAATATTGCAGCATTAGAAAAAATTGCAAACGCAAAAGGTATACCTATTTATGCTCCTTTTCAAGGAACACAAATAGGTGAATTCACCGTTCTTGCTCCTACAAAGCAAAGATATCTTGATCTTGTGGTTGCGTCTGAGAAGACCCCTGAAGCTACAAAAGAACTCATTGAACACTTTTTGAAACGAGAGCAAAACCTTTTTCAAAGAGCTGCATTACATGCAGTTTCGTTTATACGGTCACTTTGGGGTGAAGAAATATTTTCACCTGAGGAAACAAGTTCTGAAAACGAAATGAGCATAGTCCAATATGCAAATTTGTGTGGAAAAAGGATACTACTAACAGCAGATGCAGGACGCGGTACACTTATAGAGGCTGCAAATTATGCACGCAAGGTGCTACCTGGTATTGACTTTTTTCAGGTGCCTCATCACGGATCACGACGAAATGTATCAACAGATATTCTTGACTTTTTGCTTGGTAAAAGACTACCAAGAAAACTGGAAGAAGGATCTGAAAAATTCACAGCAATTATAAGTGCTTCAAAAGGAGACAAGGATCATCCGAGAAAAGCAGTTGTACGCGCTTGTATTCACCGTGGAGCGAAGGTGATCTCAAACCAGGATGGCAATAAATATGTTTTCCATAACCGATCATTGCGTGCGGGTTGGACTACCCCATCAGGCCTCCCTTATCCAGAAGACCAAGAAAAAGACTAAACATACCACACCAATTTTAGAGAAACACTTAGCAAATTGCAAATTTATTTTCATCGGAGTTAACCTATGCCTACACTTGAATTCAAAGGAAAACAACACATCTACGCCCACCACCTCACCGTCCCCTACCGACCACTCGAAACAGACGAAAGTCGTTCCTGCAACCCAACTGGAGAAGATGATAACCTCGTTATCCACGGCGACAACCTACACGCTTTAAAAGCACTACTCCCCCGCTACGCAAACCGAATCAAGTGTATCTATATTGATCCTCCATACAATACAGGTAGTCAGGCATGGGTGTACAATGACCGAGTGAACAGTCCATTGATGCAAGCGTGGTTTGCTCAGAATAGTCCAGTTGACGGAGAAGACCTTGAACGGCACGATAAGTGGCTTTGCATGATGTGGACACGCCTACATTTACTTCGCGAATTACTTTCCGATGATGGCGTGATTTTCGTTTCCATTGACCATCATGAGCAACATCATTTACGAATGATGATGGACGAAATATTTGGGGCCGAGACGTTTATTGCATGTCTTGCAGCTGTTCTTAATCTAAAAGGAAGTCGGGACAATAGAGGTTTCACCACAACACATGAAAGCGTACTTGTTTATGAAAAAGTTGCTAAATCAGCAACTTTACATGAAGTGCCATTGCACGATGACGAAATTGATGATTGGCTTGAAGATGATGTCGGATGGTACAAAAAAGGTGCTAATCTGAAGTACAGCGGAGAAAATGCTCCAAGAGAAAAAAGACCAAATCTATTTTATCCGATATACGTACATGAAGATGGTACGGTCGGAATAGAACCAAAATCTGAAACATCAACAGAACTTTGGCCAATTGCTGATGGGGATAAAGAAGTTACTTGGCGCTGGAGTCGAGATACTGTTGCAGCAAATCCAGATGAGATTCTGGCTGTTCGATCAGGGAATGATTGGATGTTACATAAGAAGCAACGTCCCCCAGCTGGGATTGTTCCTTCAAAAAAACCAAAGTCAACATTTTATTCACCTAAGTACTCTGCAACCACTGCAACAACTATTGTAAAAGAAATTTTTGACAATACAAGAACATTTGATTATCCGAAATCTCCACATTTTTTATGTGACTTAATAAGTATTTCTGGTGCCGGTCCTGGCGACATTATTCTTGACTCATTCGCTGGCAGTGGCACAACCGCTCATGCTGTACTTGCCTTGAACAAGGAAGATGGTGGCGATCGTAAGTTTATTCTCATTGAGTGCGAAGATTATGCTGATTCTATTACAGCCGAACGTGTGCGTCGTGTTATAAAAGGAGTTTCCGATGCTACCAACAAGTTGTTACGTGAAGGTTTAGGAGGAACCTTTACCTACTGCACTTTAGGGAAACCTGTTGAAGTTGAAACGATGCTTACAGGAGACGGTTTGCCCGAATTCTCGGTGCTTGCTGCGAATCTATTGTTAACTAAGTCTGGTATTTCTATTGGAACAGATGCGTTAGAGCCACAGAACAGTGACGGATTTTTTCATAGCGATGACATATACGACTACTACCTACTCTACAAACCTAACCTTGACTATCTCCGCAGTGACGATGCGATGTTTAACTTAGAGCGAGCGGAGCGTATTCGCGATGCTTGCGGTGAAAATGGTAGAAAGGCGATTGTTTATGCGGCGGGTAAATACATCGGGCAACGCGAACTCACGGGGATGGGTATTATATTTTACCAACTCCCCGATGCCTTGCATGAAAGATAATTCGCATTGAGTAAAATACTTTGAAGTTTCATCAAAAAACTTAGAAGGATGACTTTAAGTTCTTATGGATTTTTCTCAATATTTTGACATAAGGTCTATAATTTCTGCATTAGTTGTCGCAGCAATTCTCGGCATTATAACGCTTGTTTGGAAAAAACGGAAATATTTTGCTCAGCAATTTAAAAATATTAGTGCTTTTCTCCGTTTACCACAAGTAAAAGAGTTCATTTTGGATGTTTATCAGAGAATTTTTCAATCTTATAAAAAGAATGAGACTAAACCGAGTTTGCAAGATTATATGAGATCATTTGGTCAGTGGAAATCACACTCAGAAACAGGTATTACGTTGAATATAACAGTAGACGATGAACCCGAAATTTACGATAATGTAATTAGTATCAGTGTGTCTCGTATGAATCCTTTTTCTCCAATTCCAACATACAACTTACATATAGAATATCTAAAACCTGGTTATGCTTTATGTACTCAAGGAATTCTTGGGGTTAGACAAAAAGAAATATTCAGGATAGCAAGACTTATCTATTACAGAGTAATTGTAGAGAGTGAAAATAATGAAACTGTCCCACACAATTAAGTCAAAATCTTAAATCTCTAACTTGTATTGCGTAATTTTTTGTAAACTGTAAACAGATTGAACAAAGGCCACATTATGATGGAATTGAAAGTCTATCAACGCAACGCACTTGACGCGTTTACTCGTTGGTTAGAAACACTTGAAGACACACAACGTGAGTTAGAAACTGCAATTGCGGCATTAGAACAGACATCAGTCAATATTCCTGTTCCTGATGCGTTACGCAATTATCCGAAAGCTACATGGAGAAAGTTGAAAGAAAACAGCGGCGTTGCAGCAACTGCAGGTGAATACGTTGACCGTACCGATGACGCAAACCGACCGATTCCGCATGTCTGCTTCAAAGTACCGACAGGTGGTGGTAAAACGTTACTCGCTGCCGCTGCATTGGAACATGTTCCTTGGCAGCGGGGTTTGGTATTATGGATTGTGCCGACTAAAGCAATCTATACGCAAACAAAAGCTGCTTTGTGGAATAAGGAACACCCCTATCGTAAAATGTTGCAACGGGCAGGTGCCGGGCGCGTCAAAATGCTGGAAAAAGAGGATACCTTCACCAGAGACGATATAAACAATTATTTGTGCGTCATGTTGCTCATGTTACCAGCAACGAATCGGCAAAGAGGCAGAGAGTTTCTGCGTATGTTTAGGGATACCGGACGTTATCCGAGTTTTTTTCCCGACATTGATGATATTTTTGGTGATACCCGCCTGCGAAACGAATATCCCGATCTGGAAACTGAAGGTGAAAGCGGGCATGTCAAACATAGCTTGTTTAATGTGTTCAAAATGTTGCGTCCTACCGTTGTTTTAGACGAAGCACATAAGGCTTATGGTGCGAGTCGACGAGAAGCGAACGAAGAATTTGCCCGTTCTATCAGTCGCCTTGATCCGCGTATGGTTATTGAACTTTCTGCAACACCGAACCGCGGCATTAGCAATCTGCTTGTTGATATAGATGGACCTGATTTAAAAAAAGAGGAGATGATAAAGTTACCAGTACAAGTGACTTCGTTTCCAAACGCAGAGTGGGAATTAACGTTAAGCCAAGCAGCTGATGAACTTGAGCGGCTTGATGCCGAGGCAAGGGCATTTGAAAACAACACAGGACGGTATATCCGTCCGATTGCCGTTGTACGCGTTGAAAGAACGGGTAAAGATCAACGAGACAATGAACATATTCATGCCGAGGATGTACGGGAGTATCTGACACAAAATCTGCACGTCCCTTCAGATGCAGTTCGCGTCAAATCTGCCGAAAACGATGAACTTGGACAAGAGGATCTGCTTTCAGAATTTTCAGAGGTGCGCTGGATAATCACAAAATCTGCTCTGATGGAGGGATGGGATTGCCCATTTGCCTATCTGTTAGTAATGCTGGACAATACACAGGCACAGAGGGCAATTACACAACTTGTAGGGCGCGTGATGCGGCAACCGCATGCGCAGCTTACCGGTAAAGAATTACTGGATCAATGCTATGTCTATTGCAATAACACCGAAGTCGGTACTGTTGTGGAGCAGGTTAAGCATGGACTGGAATCGGAAGGACTCACAGGCTTGAGTGACGAAGTTATGAGTGCTTCAGGGACAACGCAGCAAGACGATTTGAAACCCAAAAAAGTTAAACGCCGACGAAAATTCCGGAGTCAAGATATCTATCTGCCAGTTGTACTCCATAAAAATGGTGATGAGTGGATTCATCTCAATTATCAGGCGCATATCTTACCTTGTATAGATTGGGCTGCAATTGAACCACCCGATCCAAACGCTTCCGCTCCCCAAAGCGTCCGAAGACAATCCGCGACGGTTGATGTTGGTGAAGAACTACTTGTCTTCCATGCGGAACAAGAACCTTACGTAGAAAAGAAAGTCAGTATATCTGATTTCGCGCACCGCTTGTCGGATATTGTGCCGAATTTGTGGCAAGCAGCACGCATTGCACATGAAATGAGTCAACGTCTTATAGCAGATGGTGAAACCGAAGAAGACATTTACGACAGACGTTCTTACCTCGCGCATGTGTTGCGGGAACACGTAAAAAGTGAAGTTGAAAATCAAGCAGAGCAGGTCTTTCGCAGGAAACTTGAACACGGAGAAATTCGTTTTGACTTGGAAACGCAAGAGCTTAATTATCGGATGGTAGATAAATATGAGATTCAGGTCAACCCTGATAATGATAAACCACTTTTAAGGAATTTTGAACATGTGCAATTAAGCCTATTTGAGCCAGTATTTGAAAAACAGTTTGATAGCGAACTGGAAAAGAAATTTGCCTACTATCTTGATGAGGAGCGTGCATTGCGATGGTGGTATCGGGTGGCAGCACGCCAACGGGGTGAGTATTACTTGCAGGGATGGAAACGGGGACGTATTTATCCTGATTTCATAGCAATGACAAACGAAGTTGCAGGTGTGACAAGCGTGTTAATTTTTGATACAAAAGGTCAACATCTTAGTGGTAATCTTGATACCGAATATAAGCGAAAAGTGTTAGAAACGCTTGAGGGGGCATTTAATGCTGCAGGCACTATGGTTGTGCGTGATGGACCTATACAGAAAGGTATCTTTAAATTAGTGTTTAGCGAGCAGGAGTTTTTGGAAATAACTGCCCAGTTGAATGATGGTGGGTAATCTATGGAGTGGTACGTAGCATGCAACCTTATCCTCAGTTAACTTACACAATAAGTGTGTATATGCTATAATAACCATAAAATCTATGTTGGAGCACGGAGATGGTAATTGCTGTAGATGCAGCGTCCCTTGACAAACGAAATCGGACAGAACAACAACTTTTCGCAGTGGTTGAGCAAAATACCCCCGACTCAATCAAATCTCCTCTTTTTCCCCAAGATAATTCCGAAGCATTCACATTTTTACTCAACAAGGAACTGATTGAAAGTTTGAACCTATGGGAATGGTTTGGCAACTATGCTAAGGAAGCACAAGTGTCAACCGCTGGCATACGCGGCCCACAAAATATACTGTATCCGTGGGATACGCGCTTTCCAATCAATCAGGTTGGCATTATCTTGGCGACACTCGGAAAAAGTCTCGTCGCACAAGAAAAATCTGGTGAGAAACCTATAGAGAAACTTGCTGGATGTGAGGTGCGCTACAACTCGCAAAAATATGTTGAGTTTATTGCACGGATTCAGGCAGCACAAGGCATACGGACTTATGTGCCGAAAGGGTTTGGCACTTTGCCGATTTGGATGGCATCGTTCCTTATTTTTATGCTTGATTTGGACGGTGGTGAACATGTCACATCAAGCCACTCTGTTAGCACCAAGAATGCAACAAAGGATCTCAACAATCAAGGAAGTCAATACCTGCCCGAAGAATCCATGCAGTTTGTTAAAAAAATTGAGGAGATTCTTAATACTGCTGAAACGGATGGATATCTAATTCAGTTTAGCACAATCAACGACGAACATATTGATTTTGAACGATTAGACGAACTCCACGATGGCGTGCAGCTTTATGTCGGTTATCTCAAAAGTGGTGTCGCTACAGATGCAAATCTCAATCTTATCCGAAAGACAAAACCTCCTATCGTTGTTGATTGTGTGGGTGGATGTATGTATCGTCCGATGCGTGCGATCTTTGAACGGTTAGGTATTGCCAACTCTGTACGTTGGCTTCACGTTGAAGCAGACCCACTCTATCATAACATTGGGAAACTGGGCAGAAATCCGAAAACAGGTGAGGCTGAATTTTATGACCTTGGATGTGATTTTAGTATTCTGGATGTCGTCAAATCTGCTGAATATGCGACGAAACTAAAAAAACAACCTATCGGAACAATTATTGAAGCAACCGATCCAGACGGAGACCGACTTATCGTTTGCCAAATAGAAGAAGCATCGCGTGCTGAAACCCTGCAACGTCTCGGTGTTGATTTTCTAACGCTTGATGATGACCGACTATTGACGATTTACACACCTAATCAGGCGTTTTTGATGTTGATGGACTTTCACACGAAGCAGCTCAAAACCGCAGGACTTTGGGAAGATCACCCGCGGTTTATGATTAAAACGACTCCCTCTGCACTTGCTTGGGATCAGTGGGCTGCTGCCAACGGGGTAAATGTGATTAATGTACCTGTCGGTTTCAAAGAGATCGCTGCGATTATGAAAAAGATTGAAAAGCAGATAGCTGATGCACCAGACTCTCCAGTTGTTATCCAAGATGTTTACGGTGAAACAATTTCGCTCGGTGTACAACCACGCTTAATTTTCGCTGGTGAGGAGAGTGGTGGCATGATTACCGGCCCCGAAGAACTTATCCAGAGTCACGGTGGCAGGACAGCCATTGCGATGCGGGAGAAATCTGCAGGCGAATCTATGGTGTTGGTTACAGCACTTGCCGCACATTGCAAGCAAGCGGATATACCTTTGTCTAATTACCTTGCCTCTATTTTTGTTGAGAGTAGGATTACTGCAAAGTGTGATGTGAGAGAGGATATTACCTATTACAACGAGTCTGAACCGAATCCTGAAAAACTACGCGAGGCAAAACTGGAAGGTGAAGCGAAACGCGATAAAAGCGATCTATTTTTTCTTGGGATTGCTATTGCACTGCGCGAAAGGAAAATAGATATGGAACAAGCACGTGCTATCCTTTCCGATGCACTTCCTGAACTTGATTTTACGAATCTTGAAGATGTCCGATTTGTCGGGGATGGAACTTATCTTAAGTTTACGGATAAGTTTGTAGAGGTTAGAAAGTCTGGGACAGATGCGAAGACAAAAGCTTATGCCTCTGGTGGTGATAAAGAGGAGTGTCGGCGTTATGCCAAAGCCTTTGGTGAGACGAGTGGAGACCTGACAAAACTTTACCGCGCACAAATTGGGGAGAACTATTTAAGCGGTGTTGAAACGCGGGCGCGAGAGATTTATGATACGTTTCAGTCTGCTTAAAAGTAGTAGGCACACGCCGTGTGCCGTAACGAATTCAAAGAGGCGCAATAAATTGCGCGACTACAAACAAGCAAATTCCAATTTATAAGGTGCGGCGCGCTTACAAAGCGCGCCTACTGAGAAAAAGGGATTAAAATGTGGTTTCGCGGTTCGTCAATGCACACCAACGCGTGCCTTCTAAATACTTAAGAAGCACCGATTTTGCCTGTGGTGTGCCGATACGGTGAAGCGCATGCACCGCATTACCACGGATATACCGGTTTTCATCAAAAAGTAGATTTTCCAAACCATCAACTGCATCCGCAGCATTTTCACCAATCCGACACAGCGCAAATACAGCATTGCGTCTAATCCCACCATTCGTATCTTCCAATGCTTTAATCAATTCTGGAACTGCTAACGAACTTGACTGACTGGTTGTGCCTAACGCCTCAATCGTGCGTGCCCGGACATTGCCAGATTCATCCTGTAATGCCTCGACCAATGCAGGAACGGCGGGTTCCGCCTTTGTCCCAAGGTCTCCGAGTGCTTCTGCGGCATTCGCACGAGCATGTTCAGGTGCTTCTTTCAAAGTGCCTTGTAACGCATCAACGGCAGGAGTGCCAACTGCATTGAGCGCGTAACACGCGTTCCGGCGAGTCATATCTGACTCTTCATATAGACACCTCACCAATGCTGGCACTGCTTTTTCACCAAACTCCTGCACTTGATATGCAGCTTTTAATCCTGTTGATTCAGTAGTGTTGTTCAACGCACTGATTAAATCTGATAATGACTTACCGTTAGATGAAGACTGGGCATCACCATTCTTTGGACCAAGATGCCAATTCCACAGATGTTTAAACATCTCCTGATGTTCAGCCGGTCCGATTGCCGTACCGTTTGCCCATTCTGTCTCCTTATTCGCCCACGTAGGTTCCTGCGGTTCTGTCATCCGGGCATAAAGGAACTTCATCATGTATCGTCTTTCGTCAGTCTGATTCGGCATGGCACGATGCCATAGGTCATAATTGGCAAATGCAACAGTCCCTGCTTTCCCAGTGATAGGCTTTTCTGGAGATACTTGTGAACCTTCATTTGTGCTAAAGTAATGACTTATTGGAACAACGCCGGTTGGGCCACGCTCAACAGGTGTATCTTGCGGATAATAGAAAACAAGTAACCTGCGTGTATGGTGCGACC
Source organism: Candidatus Poribacteria bacterium (assembly GCA_028818995.1). The sequence goes on from JAPPMR010000950.1 coordinate 16,223, forward strand.
ATCGTTTGCCACCATCTTGATGCATGCCTTGCCCTTTGCTACCAGGTGGGTTATAGTGCGGGTGTCGATGCGGTTGCATATAATAATCTGATCCCAGCAGACTTGTCAAAGCACCTTTTACGTTTGCATCGTCAAAGACTCTCTGAATTTCTGGTATTCGCGGCAAGAGATTATTGCCCGGATTGCCTTCCTTATCAAACACAACAGCCGTTTTTGCGAAGACATCATCGTGAAATGCTGGGGGTAACGCTGTGTTAACGGTGACGAATCCGTTCACGATAAAATGCCGCATTTGGGCATCAGTTAATAGGTTTTCTGCCATTTTTTCTCCTCCAAAGGTTTCGGTATTTCAGATCCTTCAATTCTGCGAAACTTTCTTCCTCTTGTAGGAGGGCTTTGTAAGCCCGATTGATTGTGATACAACATCCAGAAAACTAAATGGTTCTATTCTGTCAATATGTATCTAAACCTAAAAGTAGTATAGTATGTCATTAATTTGCACGATTTACAACAAAAAATGTTGAGACTAATGCGAATTGTGGTATACTATCTATTTAAATTGCGTAGAGGTGTGTAATATGGGAAGAAGTTTTGATAAATCGTTGGCATGGCGGGAACGTGCGAAGGCTGCGTTAGTAGGCGGCGGACAACCACATAAACAGAGTAATCCGCCGCAACCTGTTATGGTTGCTGGTGGGAAAGGTGCGCATTTTTGGGATGCCGATGGAAACGACTATATCGACTACCTGATGGGATATGGACCGATGATTCTCGGACATGCCTATCCTGCTGTGATAGAGGTAGTCGCCAAGGCATTGGAACGCGGCAACGTCTATAACGTCGGTCATACTTTAGAGATAGAACTTGCGGAGAAACTTGTTGAGATTATACCATCTGCGGATAGGGTCGCTTACTTTGTAGGTGGTTCCGATGCGACAACGGGCGCCCTTAAGTTTGCACGTGCCTACACTGAAAAGGAGAAGGTAATTCGCTGCGGATACCACGGTTGGCATGATTGGTGTCATAACACTCGTGGACATCTACCGGGCAGTGCTGAAGCAACATTGAGTGTAGGTTTTAACGATATAGATGCACTGGAAGACCTTTTTAAAGAGCATCCCGGAGAAATAGCGTGTTTGATTATGGAACCTTCCGGGCACGACTTGCCCGCAGATGGATATTTGGAAAATGTGAAATCCGTTGCGAACGCTAACGATGCGCTGTTAATTTTTGATGAAGTTAAAACCGGATTCCGATATGCTTTAGGTGGTGCGCAGGAATATTTCGGTGTAACGCCCGATATGTCGGTTTTTGGGAAGGCGTTGGCGAACGGATTCGCGACGGCTGTTGTAGTCGGCAAACAAGAGATTATGGACGAAGTAGCTGGCGTATGGGTTGCCGCTACCTTCCACGGAGAGGTCTCACTTGTTGCGGCTGCTATTGCAACGATTGCAGAATTGGAAGCGAAAGATGGCGTGGCTTTTATGTGGAAACAAGGGACAAAACTTTTAGATGGTTATAGAGAAATGACAGACCGATTGGGTATTGACCAAGCACGCATTGGTGGTATTGGACCTATGCCTTTTTTCGGTTTGAATGCTGAAGGTGAAAAGCAAAGTCAATTCCGAAAAGCATTCTATGAAGCGACGTTAGATGGTGGATTGTATCTACCAGAGGGACATATCTGGTTCATGTCTATCTCACATACGGACGAAGACATCGCGAAGACGCTGAATGTTTCTGAGGATGCACTGAAACGCGCGAAAGCGGTGACATAAACAAGCAAATTAGGAAATATCATTATGGAACAAGCAACAAACTATACAAAACCTTTTATCGTTGATAAAAACTTGGGGGCGGCACTGGATATAGACAATGCCGAACTTCCACAAACTACCTCCGACGGTACACCTGTCGTGCCACCTACACAGGAACAAAAATATTTGTTTGACATGCATGGTTGGCTCCTCGTCCCTGGCGTTTTGTCAGGCGATGAACTGCAAGAGATGCAGGAATTTTGTCATCGTCTACGTCATGAACCGGAGTCTATTCCGGAACATGAGCGTTCACCGCTCGGTGGACCGATGGAAAAGTTATCTGATCACCCAAACGTTGTTGGATTTCTGAACGAGTTCCTCGCGCATCCGGCACTTTCAAGCCAGGAATGCTACGGCTTCCGAATGGAATCGTGCAGTCTATTCTACCGTACTGTCGGAGATGGTAACTTTGGACCACACAACGGCAACGGTATGCTCCGTTTTCCCGGCGATTCGCACCTCTATCGGTGTATACCAGGGCGAGCCTACAGCGGTTTGACTCGAATCGTTTGGGAACTTAACCCAGTCAAATACAGACAGGGCGGCACACTATTTATAACAGGAAGCCATAAAGCAGTCTATACTGCGCCGGATACTATCCAGAGTCAGGATTCTCCGATTTGGGATACCTATGAGTGCCCAGCGGGGTCATTGCTGTTTTTCACAGAAGCATTGACGCATAGCACGCACCGCTGGACAAATGAGGATAACGACAGGTTGGCAATTTTCAGTTGCTATAATACTGTGAATAGTAAATGGCACGATTGGAATCCGCATCCGAAGTTGCTGGAAGAGATGCCACCCAAACGTCAGACATTATTTAGACCTGTTCGTGCTGCGAATAATTTGATAGGATAAACATATTCACCTCAATTACGGTAGATTTTAGAATCACTTGAACACTCTGCATAGTCGAGGTTAGAAACCTCGACTACCGGGGGACGAAAGTGCCAGTTTATTTTATAATTCACAATAAAAGAAGTATTTGAATGTTTTCGGATGTTAGATACTATTACGTGCGTCATAATAGTCATTCTCATTTTGACAACAGGGTTTGTTATCGGTTGTGAAAGGATTCCGACAGATGTCATCACTGTGACACCCGTTGATAAGGTCGCTGTTGCTACTATCTCAGCGATAGATGGAAGTAGTCTAATCGGAACAGCCGTGTTCACGGAAACAGACAGCGGCGTTCACGTCGTGATTGAGGTTAAGGATGCTGTCCCTGGCTTGCACGCAGTGCATCTCCATATCGGCAGCAGTTGTGCGGATATTGGACCACATTGGCATCCGATGAATGTTCCAGCGGGGACAGCTGGCGTGTCTGTTGCAGAAGCGACACTTGACACACCACCTATCGGTGTCGGAGAAATTGGCAACATTCCTGTTGGTGAAGATGGCACGGGTATTTTAGAATTTACTACCCCGTTCTGGTCTGTTGGAGGCGACCCAAACACCGATATTCTCGGTAAACTGATACTTATCCACGAAATAGGTGATACCTTCCAAACAAATCCTCACGCAAACACAGGAACACATTCCCACGTGGTGCAAACGCAGGTGGGAACGGAGGTGGGGCTAACCACCCACGTATGCACACTGGCAGTACTTGGTCAGCAGATTGACTTGGAAGCAGATCACCATCTTCCCGGTCAAGCAGTAAGTCCGCATAGCCATGATTTGCTGGAACTATTGCTTACATGTTTTGTGAGTGCTGAACAACTGGTGGATCCGAGAATTTTGTCTGTAATTCCGCTTAAGGGATTTCCAACATATCAGGCATTTTTGGAAATTGAACCTAAAAGTTTAGCTGCCTACCATGAATTCTTTACGTCTATAGGATTGCCTGTAGACCCCAATTTTTTCACAAATCAATATAAGCAGACCTTCCCTACTGGAACGCCTGAAGAATTTGAACAGGAGATGCAAAAACGGTTTACACATCTCTATATTACATCAGGAATAGATATTGAAAATCTGATGGAGACGGTTGGCTATAACGTGCTGCTTACAAGGTTTCTGAATGATCGGACGACTGCTTGGGTGTTAGGCTATTTCCAAGGCAACGATGTAGCGTTCGGTGAATGGATTGTTTCTGTGCTTGAAGCGGTGAAGGTTAGACCGGGTGGTGGTTCTCGTATTGGTTGTGGTGTGATTGGGTTGGAGGGGTAAAAGTTAATTCTTCTGTAGGAGCGACCTCCCGTCTCGGCTTCTCAATTACTCATCCCGTAACCTGTAGTCTCGGTTTCCAGTTTATCTTCTGTTATGTCTCACCTGCTTCGCTCAACGTATCAGCAATGACAGAATCGCCAAGATACATTCCATTTTCCTGCAAAGCAAATAAAAGAGGCTTAATTATATCAATCAAGCCCTTTTCCTTTGCCTCCAACAAAACACCAACCGTACCTTTCATAGGTAACCCAATTTTCTTAGCCTCCTGCCGAGCCAATTGTTCATCAATGATGACAAGATGCGCACCGTGCTCCTCCGCAAGCGCAAAAACAGCAGCTTCTCCATAATCCAATTTACTATTATTCGGTGGGGTTTCCGGGTTTGTTAAATTAACGGTTTTAATCCATGGTGCGTTATTCAGCACTTCTCGGTGAATTGTTTCATCTATTGCTAAAAATTCGTTTTCAACTTCTCGCGGTATCCATACTTCGGTGTAGAGATCTCGCAACAGAGAAAGAAGATTGAGTCCTGATAGACCAATAAGCGGACTTGTGTTACTGATAACCGGCTTTTCTGCCATTCTCAAAATCCGCTTTCTCTGAGTTCCTCAGCAGTACCAAATGGAGATAGTCCATAATTCCCCATTAGCAAAATAAATTTTCCACGTGGTACTCCTGCAAGGCGTGAGGCAAGTCCGCTACTAAGTTCTCGGTTTTCATAATATTTCATTGCCAACGCTATACGCGCCTCTTCATCAATTTCAAAAGACTCTGGATTTGAAGACAGTAGATGTATGATTTCTTCAGGCAGTTTAATTCCTATTGTTTTCTCAAAGGCTGCGATACTTCCATGTGTATTTTGGAAAGCATCGGCAATATTTACGCCTTGGAGTATAGCAGCAGTCAGGTCTCTTTTCGCTTCTTCCCACTGCTTTGCGCGCAAGTATGCCTCACCTCGTATATAATAGGATTCGGCAACCTTTGGCTTCAGGATAAGCATTTGGGTGTAGTCTGTGATTGCTCTATCCAGATCGCCTTTATTGCTATGCGCATTACCACGAAATTGATACGCATCGGCAAAATCTGAATCGAGTTCTATCGCTTTGGTGTAATCAGCAATAGCAAGTTCAAACTCGCCTTTCTTGTTGCGAATTTCGCCGCGATTGTAATAAATATGCACAAGTTTCGGTTCCAGTTCTATCGCCTTGTTATAGTCTTTTATGGCAAGTCCTAACTCACCTTGTTGGTAGTAAACAGCACCTCGATTGTTATAGAGATAAGCAAGTTTCGGTTCCAGTTCTATTGCCTTGTTATAATCTGCTATGGCAAGGTCATATTCCCCGTTGTCACTGTAAGCATTACCTCGATTAGCATATGCTACAGCAAGTTTTGATTTGAGTTGTATTGCTTTGTTAAAGTCGGCGATTGCGCGGTCATGCTCTTTTTTTTCGTTATAAACAATTCCACGGTTGACATAGGTTTCAGCAAGTTTTGGTTTAAGTTGTATTACTTTGTTATAATCTTCAATAGCAAGGTTATACTTGCCTTTGTCACCGTAAGCATTACCTCGATTGTTATAAGCGTTGACATTATCAGGATTAAGTTGTATTGCTTTGTTAAAGTCTTCTACAGCAAGGTCATATTGTGCTCTTTCACGGTAAGCTGCGCCACGATTATTATAAGCTCTGGAGTGCTCAGGATTAAGTTGTATTGCTTTGGTATAAGCGTCAATAGCAAGTCCATGATCGCCGTTTCTGTTGTGAGTTAACCCGCGATTGTAATAGGCATTAGCATAATTTGGATTCAGTTCAATAGCTATTCCAAAGTTTGCGATAGCAAGATCATACTCGCCGTTTTTGGCGTGATTAATGCCTTTATTATTGTACGCCTCGGCACTATCTTGTTCGCGAGATAGAGTATTATTAGCGTAAATAAAACTGGAGTTGTAAGAGACATTAACAAGTCCTTGCATCATTTTTCTCCTGTACAATTTGGATTCCTTGAGGAAATGATACCACACCCAGCAAACTATTTCAACAGAACTTCAAAGATTCACACCCAACAAAATCCCTTGAATTAAACGCCAAATTACGTTATCATATCAAGCCATGAGGATACCAAAACACCTAACAACCATAACAAAATATATTACTTTTCTGTTTTTCTTGTTTGTTGGGAATGCGAACGCACAGATTTTAATAGATTCCGTGGTTGCCGTTGTTAATGGACAAGCAATTACCCAAAGTGAACTTACAAATGAATTTCGTATTGATGTTATTATGGGTAAACCCCTTTCACGTGAACCGACTGCGGCAGAAAAACAGGAGTATTTAGATCGTATTATCAGTCGTAGGTTTGTATTGCATGGGGCTGAGAAGATCGGAATTACGGCTGTTGACCACAAAAAGCAGGTGGCAGCACGAACCGCTGCGATACGCTCCAAATTTCCTTCCGATGTTGAGTTCAAGCGCGTATTGCGAGAACAGGAATTAGAAATTGAAGCATTAGAGAAGTGGATGTCCGATGATATAATTTATGCTGAATATTTTACGCGTCAGTTTGTCAGAACCGTCAATAGCAAAGAGATTGACGAGTTAGCACCGCAATACTTTGAAGCGAATAAAGCGCAGTTTGTTGTTCCTGCTACGGTTACGTTTCGCTCCGCGCTTGTAGTCGTGGCACCAGATAGTTCAGCAAAAGAGAAACAAGCCGCTAAACGTCTGGCGGAACAGATCAATTTACGTCTCCAGCAAGGCGAAACATTTGAGGCTATTAAGCAAAGTTCCAAAACAGAAAAATCTATCAGTTTTAATTCGCTTACCCTAACGACAGATACACCATTAGGTGCGATTGTCGCGGAATTAGAACCTTCTGAGCGTAAAGGACCGCTCGCTGTTCCAGGGGGATATAGGATTGTTGAACTTGTTAAGAAAACTCTTAAACGTCAAAAACAGTATTCGGAAGTTAAAGACCAGATTGCCAATCTGATTCGTCATAATAAAGCGGAAACAGCGTTTAAAGAATGGTTAGCAGGGCAAAAAGCAGATGAACCTTGGTATATCTTAGAAGATGCACTTAAGCGGGTTTCAGGAATAAAAGTTCAACCGACAAAATAATCTAATGAATTTTGCACAGCACCGAACAGTAATCTGTTCCCTTTTTTTGATATGTACTTTATCCGTTTTTGGTGAAGTTTCATCGTGGGATATATCCACTTACCCTGAAAAGGTCCGAGAGCGGTTGGAGAATGCACAGCATGCTTTTCAAGAAGAGAAGTTTGCTGAAGCACTCCGGTTGTATCAAGCACTTGCCACAGATGCGCCAAAACTTCCAATTGTATATATTGGGGAAGGCGACACTGCTGCGAAGTTAGGGGATTATCCAGGTGCGATTACTGCTTTTCAACACGCCTTACAACTCATTTCAAAGTTTCCACAAACTAAACGCCTTGATTTTGAACCGACTGTGCAAGCCAAACTTGCTGCCGCTTATCATCGCAATAAACAACTTGAGGAAGCAGATGTTTTTTTTCAGAAAGCCATCAAAGGTGTAGGTGAAAACGCTCCGGTTACGTGGTATGTCGCTTTAGGACAGATTGAAACTGAACGCGACAACTTGGAACAAGCCCGTCGATATTATATTATTGCAGTGCAACTTTACCCAGACACAACGGCTGCCTACAACAATCTTGGACATGTGCTGCTTAAACTCAACCGTATTGATGAAGCTGATGCTGTTTTTCGGGAGGCACTTACTTTAGATAAAACGCTTGCAAGTGCTGCCTTCGGAAGAGGTGAAGTTGCAGCAAAACGTGGCGAACTCATCGTTGCGCGACGTTTTTATGAACATGCTATCCAAGAAACGCCACACGAACCGATATTTCACAGTGCAATCGCGGATGTTTTTGAGAAACTTGGCAATGCAGAGGAAGCTGACGCTGCACGTTCTCGGCATCGACAAGCATTAGCAGAAGTTTATCGTCAGCAAGCACACCGTTTTATTGAAAAACAGCAGGGGCAACCTGCGTTAGCATTATTACAGAAAGCTCTTGAAATAGATGCAGCATACATTCCTGCTTTGAAGGATTACGCTTACGTTCAGATGCAGATGGATGAATTGGTATCTGCTAAACAAACATATCAACGCGTGCTAAAGTTAGTGCCGACATCCCGACAGGCATTGCTACATTTGGGCATGATAGAGGCAAAACTTGGAAATTGGACCGAAGGTGAAGCACATCTATTAACACTTATTAAACATGAACCAGACTTTATGGATACCTATTCTCAACTTGCAAATCTCCGTGAGGCATCGGGTGACCTGCAGGGTGCCGAGAAGGCGTTTACGGTGGGTATTCAATATGAACCGGCATGGGCACCGGGATATTGGTGGCGCGGACAGATTTACCAAGAACTTGGTGAGACCGACAAGGCAGAAACCGATTTTCGCAGTGCAATAAAACTTGCCCCAGATGTGCCATTTCCAAAAGATGCGTTAGCATACCTGCTTGCAGCAGAAAATAGATCTCTTGCAGAAGCACTTACCCTTGCCAAAGCCGTGGTAGCAAGCGATGATCGTCCAACCCACATTGCGACGCTTGCGTTTGTCTATTATCGTCTGAATCGTATTTCTGACGCGCAGCGTGAAATTAAAAGAGCCTTTTTACAAGCACCTAAACACCCTTATATTCTAAGAGTTCGTTCAAAAATTCTACAGATTAACCAAAAGTAGGTGTTGAATCAGGATGGATTACTCAATTTCGCTAAGGTTTTTCAACTATCTAAAGATTGGTTGTATAAAATTTCTTGAAAAATAAAATGAAATATGTTAGTATTAAAAAAGGTTGTGTAGTACATAAACCTGAAGTGTGACAAACAAGGTGAGATGGCTTCATCACTTTGAAGCCTCACGAGAAATTTGGAACTCTTCTTAAAATTTACTTTAGAATTCTATAGATAAGGAGCATTATAATGCTAAAATATCAGATAACCCTGATTGCTGTCTTAATAGGTTGTATTGCTTTTGTGGCATGTGACCGCGCGCAGCAAGTGTTAGAACCAGTGATGCCGGATCCGGAGATGCCGGATACCGGTGACATGACGGGTATGATGGACATGATGGCGCACAAGTCATGGGCGAGTGTTGACCTTCCAGCACCAACAATGACGGTTGAAGAAGCTGCAGCAGCAATGAACGCAGCGGGAACCGGTCAGGCACACGGCACAGGCATTCGTACCGTCTATTTCAACGAAGCCGCTGCTATGGCAAACATGGCTGAGGGTGATAAAATGTACCCTGTCGGATCTATGATTGTCAAAGAGGTCATGAATGATGACAACACGGAAGTCGTTCACGTTGCAACAATGATGAAAACTGACGACATGATGTATGCTGATCGTGGTGGATGGATATACGGTGTAGGTGGAAACGCCCTTGCAATCGCAGATAGTGTAGGATGTGACAGTTGCCACGCAAAAGCTGGTGCGGGCAATGATTACGTCTTTGTATCACTCTCTGGTGGCATGAAAGACGCTGGTATGATGGATGATGGTGGAACTACTGACGATGGCACCACAGACGATGGCACTACTGACGGTGGAACCACAGATGGTGGCACTACTGACGGTGGAACCACAGATGGTGGCACTACTGATGGTGGCACTGCCTAAGAAGGCATTTTACATCACTTATATGAGCGGATTAGTATTACCATTTTGGGTAATGCTGGTCCGTTTTCTTTTTTAGAGACACTCACCGTGATAAAAATTTTGTGTATTCTTATCGGAGGGCTTTGTAAGCCCGATTTATGATGAATTATAAAAACAAATGGATACCTTCATCCCTCTGTAGGCGGGGAATGCCTAAATGGCATTCATACCGTTGATTTCTTGATTTGGAGGTTTCCTAACCTCATTCAATCAAGAGAATTCAACATTCTTGGAAATCTTGTTTGAGACCATTGCACGTTGCAAATAAAAAAGCCGTGTATCTAATACACGGCTTTTTTATAGGACCATACAATAAAGATATTAACTATTTATCACCCCAAGCACGTCCGCGAGGGATTAATAACAGCTGTCCCACACTCAGTTTGGTCCGGTCAAAGATATAATCGTCCTGATTTGCGGCAACCAACCGTGTCCACTTCTCAGGATTATCAAAAATCTCTGGACGAGAGGCGATGCGTTTTAGTGCTGCCTCGCCATTTTCTTCCTGAATATCCTCTTCTTTGACATAATACTTGTAGACTGGTTCCGGACTGGTCACACTAAAACTGAAACTGTGCGCGGTAGCGAGAGCATTTCCAGCCATATCCGTTGCACCTGAGACGGTGACAGTATACATGCGTCCGCAGCGCATCGGCATATCTGAGGTAAACATCACGGAATCGCCACTACCACTTACTGTACCAGGAAGTGTAGCTTCTGTGGGTTCACTCATGGTGTCTTCTGTTTTAGCAACAGCAACTTCAATTGAAACGCTATCAGCATTAACTGGTTCACTGAAGGTAACCGTGAGACTGTCTCTGACATTCAAAGAATCTTCGTATTCAGAGAAAACAGTGCCATCTTCGGGGTCGGTACTTGTTACTGTTGGTGGTGTTGCATCCGTATAGGTAAACTTCTGTGAGAGTGTGACGGGGACATCCGGTTTGCCTTTATTGGTAATGACAACAGCCACTGATTGTCCCGCTGTACCTGCAGGTGTCACCACAGTAACTTCTGTTTTACTTGGCACTGTAGCGTTTTGACCTTCCTCTCCTCCGAAGGTTACGGTCACGCCATTTTTCATATCAAAATTCTCGCCAGTAATAGTGACAGTGGTTCCACCAGTTTCTTCACCCTCAGTAGGCGTCATGCCTGTCGGCGCGGGTTCCGGATTACAGCCTCCGCATCCTACCATCCACACACAGACAATTGCAAAGATGGCATAAATGGCTATGTTTCTGTGTCTTTTCATCAATCGCTTCTCCTTAATCATCAAGAACGGGTTTGTTGTGTCTAAACGAAAAATAATTTCTTGCAACCTTGGACATCTTCAAGTTGTAATATCGGTTTGCAAACTACGTCCCAAAATTCCCGATTGCTAAAATTATACATGCAAACCGATGTCGTTGTCAACCTTTTTTATTCCCCACGCCAAGTAGTACGCTTTAACGGGTCGTGTACGTCAACGAATAACTCTGGTCCGAAGCCTTCAATTGCTAACCGCACTGTATCACCATCACCCACTGCGGTTAGTGCTTCGTGATGTGTGCCTGTAGAAACTACATCGCCAGGTTCCAGCGTTATTACATTGGTTACTTCAGCAAGCAATTCTGGCACGAAACGTGCCATTGAGTTTGTGGAGAAATCATGTTGCAATTGGTCGTTAATCCAGAGTTGTACGTCAAGGGCATTTGGGTCCGCGACTTCATCGGCAGTAACAAGCACAGGTCCCATCGGTGCGAAGGTGTGCCAACTTTTTCCTAAAAAGAATCCTCCTGGTAAACCGCGCGCAGACACATCAATAAATTGTGTGTATCCAAAAACGCAATCAAGTGCGTTTTCCTCTGTTAAATGCTTCGCTGTTTTCCCAATGACAATTGCCAACTCAGGTTCAAAATGAAACACGGTCACATCTGCCTCTGTGAGTTCCACAGTCTCTTTTGTGGAAATGACGCTGGTAGGTGATTTGAGGAATGCATTAAAATCGAGTCGGGAAGGACTGTCTGGTTCGATATAATTACCAGCGAGACAAACGAGTTGTCCCGGTTGTGGTAGCGGGGCTTTAAATGTGACTTTGTCTATAGCGGTTGGGGCGCCATTTTCAGCTGCGTCTACTATTATTGGACGCAGATTATCAAAATCCTCTATCACCATTTGTATGAGTTCTTGCGGCGTATGGGACGAAATATCACTGAGCGCATCGCTAATATCAACAATTTCGTCTCCTGTAATCACCCCGAGTTGATAATCATCAAAGAATGCAAGTTTCATTCAGTTTTTACTCCTGTTTTAAGACACTTTTGGCGTAGCTTGCAAGCCAAAACTTGTTATGAAAATACAAGCGGATGGTTCCGCTCTTTTAACGGTAGTTGTACTTTTGCTCCATTAAAATGAGAAGTGTAGGTTGCACTTACACACTCAAGCGACGTAAGCGCGTTGTGTCCACCGAGTTCTGGTTCATTTCCGTCAAGGATTGCGTCTCGTATATTTTTTGCACTCCAGATCGTGTGGCGAGACTTCCACGCTTTTCCAGAGATTATAAATGCTGATGTATCAAGTTCAATCTGTTCCCATGCTGGTGTATGCGATGCAAATGAGACATCAAAAGGACAGTGCCACATTTCATCTATACCTGTTTGTGGGTTCGGTTTAATCATCAATTGTCCCTCCGAACCGAGTAGATGTGGACCCATCATCCATCCGTGTCTCTGCTGACGTGGGTAGAGTTCCATAATTCCGTAAGCACAGCTTGCGCCGCCGATATGCACCAGCATTGTATCTCCCGCGACAATACCGTTGTCACGCCGATCAGTTTTGCATAATTCACTGCTATGCATAATGTCAGCGTCTGTCACATCATGTCCTTGATATGTAATATGTGCCTGAACCCAAGAGACACCATCCAAGAAAAAATCCATCTCATCAAAGTAGTGGACACCCATCTCCATCAATTCAAATCCTGCTTCTCGTCCTTTGCCGACCTCGCGAATTGATCGTAGTTCGCCAATCTTTCCGGCATCAATTAGGGATTTTGCGTGCCGAAACAGCGGTGTGAATCGGAATTGGTGACTGACTGCTAAATGGACACCAGCGTCGTTACACGCCTCAAGCATCTGGTCAGCAGTTTCTAAGTCAATTGATAGAGGCTTTTCGCATAAAACATGGATACCCGCTTGTGCCGCCGCGATTGTAATCGGAGCGTGTAAAGGCGCATGTGTACATACGCTCACAATATCAAGTATTTCATGCGCAAACATTTCCAGATAGTCAGTATATCGGTTTGAAACACCGTATTCATCGGCACGATTATTAAGAGCATCGCAATTGATGTCGCACATTGCGACGAGGGCAACGTCTTCTAAACCGTCATAAGCTGCCGCGTGGCTACGACTGATTCCACCACAACCGACAATTCCTGTGCGTAATGTCACGAGTTATCTCCAATTCCAATATGATGGTCAGGTGAATGTGCTTCTTACCTATTCATCTCCAACAATGCCTGCCATTGTGCCTCATCTACCAAGACACCTTTCTCAAGACTCTCCTGTCGTATGCGCAACATGCCTTCCCCTGGATATCGCACCTTTTCGTTTTCATCTAAGGAAGAAGCCGTGTGAAAATCGTTGATAATCGCCTCTACGGTTTCGTTCAATACTGTTTGCCCCATCATGCCGGTAACATTAATAGCGATATAGACCTGAGAAACAGCGTATTCTGATTTCTGTTTGCCGATCTGATGTGTGGCTTGCCCCCCTGAGATAACAGCAGCCATTGTGTCAAGCACCAATGCTAAACCTGAGCCTTTCCAATAGCCGATAGGCAATGCTCTTTGCGAATAGAGTATCTCTGCAGGTTCAACCGTTAGGTTTCCTTTGGTGTCATACCCACCCGGTAACGGCAGTTGTTTCCCTTGCAACCTGAGTACTTCTAATTTTCCGTTTGAATACTGACTCATCGCCATATCAAGCAGAATGTTTCCTTCATCACGAGGGATAGCAATTGCTAATGGATTGTTACCAATCTTCTTCTCTCCAGAACCCCACGGCGGCATCAGTTTAGTTGTATTTGTCCAGCAGATACCGATATATCCTGCTTCTGCTGCCTGTAGTGCGTAGGCACCCCCACGCATCCAGTGGTTTGTGTTTGAAAGTCCTACACAACCGATGCTGTGTGCTTCTGCCAATTCCATTGCGCGTTGCATACAGA
>JAPPMR010000254.1 GCA_028818995.1 Candidatus Poribacteria bacterium
GCTTGGTAAAGTGTATTAATGGTTTCCGAGTCCTGCAATGTATCGATAAGCAACCTTAATTCTCTCCGAATATATTTTTGTGCGTTAGTTAAATTTTGTCCCGAAAAGAGACGTTTATTTTTGTTCTGATCTGAAAAATCTTTTTGGTGTTTCGTAACGTTCGAATTATGTTCAGAGGGCACCCGATATCCTTTCAATTCAGGGGTGCACCGCAGTTTTTGGAGAATTTCAGCGGGGTCTTTAGTCACCAATTCTCCGTTTTTATCATACACGCGAGGCTGCTGAAGAGATCCCATCCGACAAAATATGTAAGTGCCTTTCTCATCGGCAGGAAAACCTGTGCGGATGCCATCTCTCAAATTTGCAATGCGTTCAAATTCATCTGGCTCATCACGCATGATTTTACGCAATATCTCCTCTGCTTCAACAAAACTGATGCCCGCTTCTTGGTTATCTTCAAAGAGGTTAAGCTGAGCACTGTCTTGTTCATAAATTGCGTACATTGCTTCTTCGTTGAGTTCTTCTGTGTTGTCAAGAATAGCTGCATCTTCACCTATTGTGTCGTGAATTTCTTGAATACGGTTTCGGAGTGTTTCGCGTAAGCCAAGGTTAATCTCAATTCCAAGTTCGGGCAAGAAGTTAAAACCGTGAATTTCCTCAAATTCACTGCCTATTCTGTCAATACGTCCAAAACGTTGAATTAGCCGAACAGGATTCCAGTGGAGATCGTAGTTAATCAACATCCCACAATCCTGTAAGTTGAGACCTTCTGCAAGAACATCTGTAGCAATAAGTGTATTTAGCTCACTTTCTTCTGCCCTCTGTCTGAATTCAGGGTTAGCATTCGGTGCAAAACGACCAACAATTTTTTGCTTATCTTTATTACTACTATAGATAACATCAGTATCTTCACTCTTTAAGTTTTTGTAGAGGTATTCTGCGGTATCAATATAACTTGTAAAGATTAATCGTTTTCCTTCGTTCAAGGGAGAGGTATTGAGCAATTTTATGAGCGTTTGGAGTTTTGCATCTTCCGCTTCGGTAATCTGTTCCACAGGTTGTAATATCTGCTTTAGGACACTTATGTCGTGTTCAATATCTCGCCGCAATGCTCCAATATTAAAGCCATCAATTTTATAGGATTCTGAAATCCTTTCAAGTTGGTCAAGGATAAATCGTTCATCGATATTGATATCGGTTTCATCGGCGTTGCTGGCATCATATAGAATCTGCTGTGCTGCCTCACCAGCAGCAACAATTCCGTCGTCAAGTGCTTCAAGAAATATCGTATGAACTGTTAAAAGTCGTGATATGGTTCGTTTGAATGCATAAACACTGGATTCGAAACGTTTGAAGAGCAGCGCTCGAATTAAACCGCGTAGGTTTCTTCCCGCGCTCTGCAAGTCTCTGTAAGGTTCAACATCTTGCTTTTGAGTTTTAACATAATTCCACAGACCATACCGTGCATACGTCAACTGTGCTGTAGTGTTTGCACTCCTCGTTCCGATATGCTCCCGAATTTGTTGATACAATCCTTGATAGGTGTCCTCAATACTATATTCTACGGTTGTAAGTCTGCGATGTGGAAAAAACTGTTGTTTATCGCCAATTTGAACATAAGCACGGCGTTTCTGATTCAGATAATCATCAAATTGGGTTGGGTCTACAGGCTGCTGCGTTTCTGCATCGTATCCGTACCATCGTAAAATGTGGTTGCGGGTACGGCGAATGAGAACATGCTGTAAGAGGTTACGGAGATCTCGTTCGCCTTTCTCAATAGCGCGAAAATACTCACGCAGATTTGCAGGCTCAATTGGTAATTCTGTATCATCATCAAGATGGAAAAGTTTTAATTGGTGGAAGATGTCCCATGCACTTTTGTTGCGCGGTGTTGCTGTAAGAAAACAGCATTTTTTATCACCCATTGTTAAAAAATCTTGCAGAATTCGATAACGTTGGGTGCCAGGATTTCGAAAATTGTGGCTTTCGTCTACAAGAACAAAATCTCTTTGGAAATAGTCCTCAAAAAGTAACTTTCGAACACTCTCCTCATCATTACTGAGAAGACCGCTGGAAACAACCTGAGCGTTTAGTTGGTGAAATTCGTTATAACGTTCCCACATTGGTATGAGCGCAGGTGGACAAAAGATTAACGGACGCGCATTTTCTACCTGCTCAAAATACTTTACAATAGCAGAACCGATGAAACTTTTTCCTAACCCCACAACATCAGAGATAAAGGCCCCGCCGTACTTATATATTATTTTAATCGCTTGCCACACTGCAACTTGTTGAAAATCTGCCAATTGATTCATTAGATTTTCAATCGGTGAAATAGTGTCTTCATCTTGCTCAAGTCTATCTTTGACAAGTTCATAAAGTGTTTTCATGTAGATGTCGTAGGGTGAAACGGTAGCAAGTGCCCAAGAGGTTTGCATCTCCTCCATCAAGGATTTGTCAAAATCATCCGCCTCATCCCACAATTCATCAAACCATTTTCGGAGCTGCTCCTGATTGTCGTTGCCAGAGACTACGACATTTAATTCAGTGTTGCTGGTCAAACCAGCCAAAGTGAGATTTGATGATCCGACAATAGAGGTGCCAGCATAATAGCCTTTCTTAAAGTCAAAAATGTATGCCTTGGCGTGAAGTCTCTCTTTAGTATAAACCTTGACTTTGAGTTTCTTACTGACAATCATATCCACTAAAGTTTTGATTAACTGCTCGGATTCACCCGTCTGCGGCATTAAATCAA
>JAPPMR010000972.1 GCA_028818995.1 Candidatus Poribacteria bacterium
GATATCCTCTGAATCCTTGTAATGATGCACCCGGCTTAATGCGAGTTGCACATTGGTTGCCGCTGTATTGAAGAGTTGAACGATCTCCGATTCGTCACCACCTGCTAGTTGAAAAGCATAATCAAAGTTTGGTTCACTGTTTTGTTCGAGATATTGGACAGCTTGAGAGTTTTCGAGAATTCTGCCGAAGTCATCAACACGTCGTGAATCGGTGAAAAGCGGTGGCTGTTGCTGATTACCAAATAACCAGAGCGCAAATTTGGAGAGTGCATCCAAATGGGTTTCGGGGACTGGCTTTTGGGCCGTTTCTGGATCTGCATAGATGTCGATATCAAGATACGTCTGCACCCCCTGGGTCCGAAGCGAGAGGTACATGACACTGAATCGACCTTGAGCATATTCAACGGAAAAATCATCTAAACTGTCCTCCATCTGTAGGAGAAGCCGATAAGAAATATAGTGCTGTCGAACCGTAGGAGTATTACTTCCGATTTTTCGCATCACATCTACATAACTCATATCCCGATCATCAATCAATTTGGTAATATATTGTGCCTTCTGTTCCGGAGGCCATTGCTTGATGCCCGTGACATGGCGGAACCCCAGGAACGACTCTATTTCCTGACGGGAATCGACTTTTATGTACGGGATTCGGTTGAAGAGTTCTTGGGGGACCTCTGTGTTCTTGATAAGATTCTTCCATTTCTGCGGAACATCTTTTCCTTTGACAGCATCATAAAGATATTTCAATGCTGCAAGCCTACGATTCCCTTCTACGACTACAAGATGAAGTTGTCCATATAATGTCTCCTGGACAACTAATAATGCTTCATGTGTCCAAAAACCACTCTCCAAATAAGATACAGCGAGTTCCTCAAGCACCCAGTTGAGCATCAAATCGAGAACTTCTTCTTGAGAAAGATCTGCATCGGCATGATGGCGTGCCAGTCTAGGGTTCTTAGTATCTAGATAAAGGTCTTGTAGTCTCGCGTATTGAAGTTCTACGTGAATTGCCATGTTTCACCTTAGTTTTCGGAAGTTATCACTAGGTAAGGAACCCTTCGTCGCATGTCTGGATCTAATGCTGTTGGTTCCATACATCAAACTTTCATCAAAAGACTTCATCCATAAGTCCAATCGGGCTGAAATCCCTGCTGTTCTGCAATCGACATGAGAGGTTTCAATGTGCTGCGATAGACAATTTTCAATTTCTCACAATCCAGCATGTCCTCAGGAGTAATAGGTAGGTCTGTAGTATAAGACACTACTTCCTTTTTCCATTCGTCAGTGCTATGGGCGAAAGACAGCGCGGCGTACTGGGTTTCAGCTAAGCGATCAATGTAAATTTCTGATGGAAGACAGTCACTTTTAGACCTATTTGCCTGGGGATCGACAGGAATAAGATTCCACAACTGATTGTGCGCTACAAATTTCCAGGGCAAAAAATGATCCAAATCATAACCGTGATCCAGCTTTTTTTTCGTATAAATACATCGAACAACCGTTTCGTCGATAACAGCGTCCCAGAAGTCGTGTTGTTTCTTAAGGGACTCCTGCTGATCTGGAGGAAGTAATTTTCGAGTCACAGCAAGAATAGCTGGGTTACGCCGCTGCATATAATCTGCCCAATGCCATAGTGTCCAACTCTCAAGAATTGTTAGATGTTGTTTCAAATAATCAATCCAATGCGGATGCAAAAAGATACAATCCTCAGAATCGTCAAAACGGAAAAGTGGACATCGTTCATGAAACTGTTCGGCAGCAAGCCTGGAAATTTCCCGGTTTACCCTGTGATCTGGCATACCTCTAATTTCTTCGCGAAAAAATGGGCGCAAAATTCGATAGGGTACATAACGCATCAATTTGTAATTCAATATTTCGCCATAAAAATCAATGTGTTCACGTAAGTTCTTGCGTCCTGTTGTAAATAAAAAACCTTGATCATCATCTTGAGGTAGAATCAGTTGCAAAGCTGAAGAAATTTTATCTTGAGTACCAAATGACAGTTTAAAAAAAACATGCGGATACCATGCAGTAACCAGCATCTCAATCTCTATATCTCTCAGCAAAATGCCGTCATCAATCTCGAAATCCCTATCCTTTAGCAAAGTCAATAGCGAAAGGAGAAAGAGATACTTGTACGAATTGGTTGTATTCCTGAATAATCCACTCAGTATCGCAATATCAAGTCGAACTGAATGTGGTAATTGCCGAGTCATAAAGATTCAATCCGATTGGCAAATTGGCGAATCTCTTCGGCCTCAGCAGAGGTGAAAAGGATTTGCCGACCGCGATACCGATGCCCGGCCGGAACTTTGCCCTCATTCCGCCACCGCCAAAGCGTTTGGCGCGACACATTCAAATCTCCTATCACCTCGGTTGCGGAATAATAGGTGATGCTGTCAATTTGAATAGGCATATTGACGTCTCACAGTGTTTCAAAGCGTTGCGTGTGTCTCTTTATGTAACGTTTGTTATATGCTAAGACGCTGAAGGGCTACAGTCAACAACAATTTGCATTGCTTGGACTGCTCAAATGTTCACCAATCAATATACACAAGGGATTGAAATTCCGCAAATTGACAGACGGATCCACACAACAAAAGCCCGATGAATAACTGGATCCACCGGGCTTTTGTTATTTTTGTTATCTCGATCTATTCATGCCGCAACGCTTCCACTGGATTCGACAGCGCCGCGCGAAGGGCGTGGAAACTCACAGTAAACAACGCAATCGCCAATGCAACGG
>JAPPMR010000744.1 GCA_028818995.1 Candidatus Poribacteria bacterium
TAGGAGGGAACTCCGATTCCCGACAGGTCGCGATTCGGAGATCGCTCCTACAAGGCTTTGGAATCGGGCTTTCAAAGCCCTCCAACTATTTATGAGATAGGCTGTAGTTTCTATGTCTTCATCAGAACGTTTTTACTGAAAGGTTAAACCCTACACGTCCTTATATGTCCATACTGATAACAATAGACGTGTAGGGATTTGCCGTTATCTTTATAGAGTCGTATACTCTTAAAAAGATAGTGAGAAATGTTTTTTATACTGAATACGAAGCTAAGTATTGCTGTGCATTGTGCTGGAATGAAATTCCGAGATGCTTTCAACGCCACGGAGCAGCATTTCATCACTGAGACCGAACACTTCGGGGATTTTCATTGGCCGCTTAATTGTGTCGAGTAGCCGTTGGTTCGGCAGGACAAGAACAGAATCAGCGTTTTCGCGAAGTTCCTGCAGTCCCTGTTCTGCACGTTCGGCGCGTCGTTCGCCCTCAAACTTAAACGGACAAGTGACAATGCCGACAGTTAAAGCACCTTGTTCCCGCGCAAGAGATGCAATCAGCGGTGCGGCACCTGTGCCTGTGCCACCACCCATGCCAGCAGTAACAAAGACCATATCCGCGTCCGCAACGATGCTTTGGAGTTTTTCCCGATCCTCTTCAGCGGCTCTTTTACCTATCTCTGGATTTGCTCCACAACCAAGCCCTTGTGTAGTGTTAGCACCGATCTGCACCGGTGTTGCATCTTCGCATTTATCCAGTGCTTTTTGATCTGTGTTCACAACAAAAAATTCAATGTCTGTCAAACCGGCTTCTACCATTCGTTTGACAGCGTTGCCTCCCGCGCCACCGACTCCGATGACTTTAATTTTCGTTGGGATGCGTTTAGATTCTTTTCGTTTGGATGACATAATTCTAACTCCTTCAGGTTCTACACCGAACTCCTTACGCAGGAGTTCACGTGTCTGTCTTAATTTGGTTTTGATTGTTCCTATCGCTAATCCGAGTTCTGCATGGATCTCCTTGATACTCCACAATTCCAGATAGTATAACTCCGCGACGCGGCGTACTTTATCTGGAAGGTGATGCACTGCTTCTGCTACTGCCTCACGAAGTTCTGTTTCTCGGAAACGTGCAACTGCATCCCGATCAATTTGATCGGTTAAGTAAGCATCATTACACAGAATTTCACCCTTTGAATGGTGCCGAGAGGCGTAGTACCTCTTGCAGGCGTTGTAAGCGATGCGGTGTAACCATCCACCAAAACTTTCAACGTTTCGCAGTCCGCTGATGTTTTCCCAAACAGATCGCCAGACGTCCATGAGAATTTCTTCAGCGTCGCGGCGTTGTCTCGAATTTGCGATAATCACTTTCCAGATGCGTGGGCTATAACGCAACATCAGTTCTGTCAATGCTGACTCATCACCAGTTTGTGCAAACCGGATAAGTTCCTCATCTGTCAGATCCGTGTACGTTGATAGATCATCTTGCATAAACATTTTCCAATTAGATTTGACCTAAAGAGTTAGTTTTTTCGGGAGGGGGTTGAAAAAAAGCAAATTATTTGAGAATTTAAAACTTCCATTCTGAATTTCAGGTATTCCGTCAATTAGCATCCTCTGATTTCAGATATTTTAGTGGACTTTCAAGGATGTAATCGCCTGAATCTTCAAGGAACTGCTGAACCAGAAAGACGTGTCCGCCACCAATAATTAACAATATCCTGTCATCTTCAGCTTCGGTGATACGCGTCAGATTGACAAAAATTTTGAGATTACGGGCATACCAACGATGCACAAGCCAATTCGCCCCGGGGTATTGATCGCCTAATCCAATCCGTGCACCGCGTAGGTATAACTGATGGTCGGCGCGCCTGCCTTCAGGTTCGTTACCACGTATGTACATTTCTATGAGTGATTCGTATTTCACGGGTACAATCCAGACTCTGCCATCTTCTTCCTCATGGAATTCCACGTCGCCATCAGGATAATAGTCCTCTATGCTTGACAACAAGTGCTCTTGATTGTGTTCCTTTGCGAATTTATCAGCATCGGTCAAATCCGAGTCAAAGTCTTCTGGGAAAAACGGGTTATGCTTTGGCCAATAATCAACACCGTACAACTTCTGATGTTCCATCTGCTTAGCTAATCTAAACCCAATTTGGTCACCTTCTCCACGTTTGAGTTCGTAGGTGCCTTTTAGATAATCTTGGTAGTTCGCATTAATTTCAGGCATAAACCTTTCATCTGCCTCAAGGGCAATCTTAGTCGGTCGAAACGGTTTAAGTAGTGTCACGAGTTGTTCAATTTCGCTTTGGCGTTTAGGCGCGAGCACATCGTCCATTTTGAAATTGTATGCATCCGCGCCGGGATTTGCTAAGTGTCCACTGCCGAGAATCATGATTGTTGGTTTCATGCTTGTGTTCCTCTTTATGATATTTCAAACATTATAGCACGCTTAGAAAACTGATGCTATTGTAAAACTAACAGTACAGGGTTATTTAGTTTTATGAATTTTTAGTTGATGTGTATTACTTAGAGTTATGGTGTAGGCAGATAAAGTTACGCGAAAACCACAGGTGAATATAAGTTCTATCTGAATATGAGGAACTGCTTTAGTCCCGTAGGGACGATATGTTTATTTTTTATGTCGTTCCTACGGAACTCAAGAGGGGTGGTCAACATTTTTCTATAAACATTCCGTCCCTACCAAATCAACGCTATGAATGCGCGTATGGCATTCAGCGGGACTAAAG
>JAPPMR010000599.1 GCA_028818995.1 Candidatus Poribacteria bacterium
CCTCTGGTCTGGCTTCAAATTTATGAGGGCGGAATTGGCGGTATGATAGCTAGATTCCGACCTCATATAGATCCCGAGCCAAAAACGATGCGTGCCCATCTTGATGCGTACTTTGCAGAACATGGTGTGCCACAAATCCAAGGCACCACAGATTATACAGCGGTAGATAGTGAAGGCAGAATCATCGTGGCGAGCGACCTAGATGTCACGATTATTGCTGCAAATGCTACCAAATTAGCACTTGACATTTTGATTGAGCAGGCCCCACCAGAATTTCCTTATTCGTTGTATTTAATTGGCCTATCCAGAAAGGGAATTTTCAAGGCACCATTCGATACCACCCCTATAGATCCCAAGAATACTCAATCAAATATCATCGAGTCAGAACTTTTGGAGGACGAGGTAGATGAAAATAGGAACTTTATAGAACAATTGATTTTGAATGAGAAAAATGAAAATACATCTACCGATTAACATACAACAAAAACTTATTCAAGCACTTGAGAAAGCAGGGAATTACGAAATCGGTGGCGTGCTTATGGGAGAACATATTGGTGAAGCGGAATTTCGTGTCGTTGATCTGACTATTCAGGAACAACTTGGCAGTGTCGCATTTTTTACCCGTTTAGTAGCAGGTATTGTTAAACCGTTGAAAAGGTTCTTTAAACGGACAGGATATAACTATAGAAAATTTAACTATCTTGGAGAATGGCATTCACATCCTACATTTCCGCCGGTGCCAAGTCAAAAAGACATCCAGTCAATGCAGGAGATTGTAACTGATCCTGATACCGGTGCGAATTTTGTTATCCTGCTTATTGTGAAACTTAAAGGTGTGCAAAAAATTGAAGCAACAGTAACAACTTTTCTCAAAGATGGTAAATTTTTCAAATGTCAACTAATAACAGAGAAAATGATTTGAGCCAGAAACACAGTAGCGGGTCTTTGTTAGCACCTCAAGCCGCTGGAGGTGATATTGCAGAAGGTGGTTTCAGGTACCAAGCCAACTTAATTACCGCCCAAATACCAAGTTGGCTCGCTGAAGATGGATTTACCGAGATGATTCGTGAATCTCTCGGTGATGTTGAAGCAAAGTTTTTCATTCCTAATGTCGGTTTAACTCGCGAGTTCGTTGAGTATAAGAACCATCTTCTACAGCCCACAGAATTTTGGGAAGAAGTAGAAAATTTTTGGGAAAAGGACAAGTACGCTCCAGATTCCTATCAACGCTTCGTGTTGGCTTGTACATCAATTTCCGATGGGTTAAAACCGATTGTAAACGCTTTGCGCCGAATTCGAGATGCCTTCCCTTTTTATGACAGGTCAAAACAGATACAAGACACATCATATAATGATTTTGTCAACAGAGTGAAAAAACATGGTAAACCAAAAGAGCTGGCTGACTTTCTGTTTTCAAAAGTCCACTTTAAAATTGATTTGACCGATGCCGAAGATTTTCCTCGAGAACTTTTCAGAGAAGCCCTGTTCAATCATTTTCCAAATTTTGAGAATTTTCCTGCGAAAATAAGTAGTGACGCGTACTCATGCTTAGTGGAATTGATTTCATCCCGAAAGAATCAGCCTATCTATAGACATGAGTTGGAAAAATCAATTTGGCAGGAAGTGCCAGAAAAAGATAGGCCTGAATCTACTATCAAAATTCACACCTTGCACGATGAAAGTATCAGTAAATTATCCTATGGTTGTCTCCAGTTTGACTGGACAAGTTTTTTTGGTGGTTCTGAACGTAACTTTCCTCCACCAGAAGAATGGAACCAGAAGGTTATTAGCGAACTCTATGCTACAAAAGACTGGTTAGTTGCAACAAACCGAAAGCGACATATCCACTTGAGCGGACACCGTAGATTATCAGCGTCTATTGCAATTGGCTCAATCTTTTGTGCAGTCTCTGGTTTTACGATTGGCATGGAAATTAGAGATGGTGTTTGGTGGACTAACAGCCATGCAAAGGAAGATACACCAGATTATCAATGGCTGCAATCTATGGGTGGAGAATCAACAGATGAGATAGCAGTGGGAATTTCTATCTTGAAAGACAGTGCCAATGAAGAAGTAAAACGGTACTTGCAAACAGAGCATTTCCATGGCAGACAACTTTACTTGTATAGTGATATGGCTCTCCAATCCGATGCTCAAACAAATCGAGCGGTACAAAAAGCGAAATCAATGATTCAAGAATTTGTTAGCAAGTCACAAGCAAAAAAAATCCATCTTTTCTTCGCAGGACCTGCACAGTTTGCCCTTTTCCTAGGACATCGCTTGAATACGATGGGGAAAATTCAATGTTATGAGCGGACTTCACCAAATGCTTATGTTCCAACGGTCCTCATAAAAACTTAGAAATCCCAATTTCAGGCTATTAAACATTACAATTGATGTACTGCCATCAGAAATTTGGAGCCCCTATCTAAATCAAGATTGTGATATAATAACAATCTAAGTGAAAGGAATATCCGATGACCAAACGAGGAAAATTCACTGCTGAATTTAAAGCGACAGTTGTTCTTGAGGCACTCAGGGGTGAAAGTTTACAAGGAGAAGAGTGTCGCCAATATAACCTCAGCAAAGATCAACTCTCAAAGTGGAAGCACTAACTCGTTTTGTCATGACATAATCCAAAAAGGAATCTTGGAGATAGTGTCTACATGCCAACACTAAACTGGATCGGCAAGGAAGCCGTCATCAATCACCATGACGAAGTCCCGATACATACCTTGACCCACGAT
>JAPPMR010000702.1:0-318 GCA_028818995.1 Candidatus Poribacteria bacterium
CCTTAGCCGCGATGCCGAGGAAAGACATGCGATAAAAGAGACGCTCGTCGAAACCACCATTGCAGCGAATAGTCGATTCCCATCGGATTATCCCGTCTGGTTGCAGGTTAATGATCGTGTTCTGAGTTCTGACGACGGAGATAGAGCGGTTATTGACTTAGTCTTTCGCCTGTGTTCTCCTGCCTCTTGGGACACGTACTTCACCGAGATTGATGCTATTTATAATGAGACTATCACTTTTCTGGAATCATTAGAAAATGTATGAGTAATTCTAAAATTTACCATAGTTGGTGAAGGATCAGATGGTGATAGGGTTGT
>JAPPMR010000702.1:328-2747 GCA_028818995.1 Candidatus Poribacteria bacterium
TCGTGAGGTTGCAATAGATGAGTAAAGAACACGCCTATAAAAATTTAGTAAGATTAGTAGGGAAGCCATGTCTTTCAGAACAGGATATACGACAAGTGGAAATTATTCTCCGTAAATCTCAGAATATAGATGCAACAACACTGTTCGGGTGTGTGAGAGTTCAGAGGGTTATGCCACAAGTTTATTTCAATTTTCAACAGCTAAAAAAGAAAGGGATAAAAACGTCTGTCCTGGAACAATTCCTTACGCAAGCAGAACCGTACATAAAAGAAAAAAGACAGATTGTAGCGGCACTGCTTTCAGATTTAGAAGCATTTGCAGCAGCAGCTGAAAAGACTGGCGTTCACTTCATGGTTATCAAGGGGGCATGCGTCCAGAGTTTCTATACAGATGAGTCTTTTCGGCAGTTTGGAGATGTAGATTTAGTGATTTCTAAAGAATCGGTCTGGCAAGGAATGAAGGTTTTTGAGCAGATTGGCTATCATGCCAAGCGAATTCGGTTGGAGAGTTATCCGTATTCAGAGGATAAAAATGAACAAGGTGATGGCACCTATGGTATTGCTCAAATGATAAAGATCGACAGTAAACATAAATGTTTTGATTTACATCTCGGAGCATTTCCTGGATGTGGCGATAGCATCTTGGAATCAAATTTGTGGAATGAGTCGGGGTTGTTAGAAATAGGCAGCCAAAGGGTTTTAGTACCCTCTCCAGAAGGGTGTATTTTAATGATCTGTGCCCACATCAGTCGTCACGGCTACGCTCCCTTGAAGGAATTAAATGACATTTATCTCCTATTGAGACATACCGGAGATCATTTGGATTGGGATCATTTATATGATTTCTCCCGGAAGAATGCCCTGCAAGTGATCCTCTATGGACTCTTGGATCGTCTAAAGAGGGACTATGATGTGGACATCCCGGACAATATACTGTCAAAGTTGAAGTTAAAGCGTCATGAAATCCCGATTTCAAAGATGTTATTTTACCTGGGCAAAGAAAAACAAAGTTTTCATGGGAGAAGACAGTTATTCATCGGACGTTTTTTGCAGGGGGCATTTCTATTGCGCTACTACTTAGACAGAACGAATTTTCTTGCTGCTCTTAAGGAATCTCTTTCGGGGCTGTACTACCTGTTTCGGACGGGGCGCCCTTACCGACTCTGGAAGCAGCGGGAAGTTCAATCTTTGTGTTCTAATCGACGCATTGTTATAGTTCCAATTGGTGCTACGACGAACAATAAGGGGTGGAAAATTGAGGAGATTCATCTTCAAAAGATTGAACAATTTGCCTTAAAGTTAAGCGTCTCGGTGGAATGGATTAGTAAGGCGATTATCGTATGGAATGTTGGGCACCCTAATGAACTCATATTCACCCCTGAGGGCATTTACACACAAAGTGCCTACAGTGGGGATATTGATGAAGTCGAATGGGCAAAAATCCAGAGCTTCGCTTGGGATTTAATATGCGAATTGAAAGAAGGCGGGGCGATTGAGGCAAAACGTATTTCACTCAGCAAGTAATTCATAAAATGAGGTTAACATGGAAACCATTGATGTCAGCGTGGTGATTCCAACATATAATAAGCAGGATTTTCTTGAACTTACTTTAACAGCACTCGGGCACCAAACCTACCCTTTTGAAAAGTATGAGGTTGTTATTATCAACGATGGTTCAACGGATAATACAGAGCGTCTTGTCTCATCTCTTAAGTCCCCTTATCAGATAAACTACACGCGCCAGGAAAATAAAGGTCGCTCGGCGGCGAGGAACCGCGGCATAGAGAAAGCAAAAGGCAAAATAATAATTTTTCTTGATGATGATTGCATCCCGTTGCCAACTTTCATAGAAAGCCACATGCGATTTCACAGCGAGAATCATAAATCCGTTGTTCTGGGCTATAAATATTTGACCTTTTCTCAGATGCTTCCAGAAAGTTCCCAACGCAAAAAAATCCTGATGGAAATTTTAAGCAATCATGAAACTTTACGTCTCTTAAGGGATGTGCCTGAAGGCACTATGTTGACTTGCCCTCAAGATTTTGATGATGGATTTGATCGATTTGCTCAATTGTCCTACGCGGGTGAAAAAGAACGATGGGAACACGCCTATCAAGTCTACACACCTCAATTAAAAGGATTTGTAATTCCATGGTTATTGTTTACGTCAGCGAATTTCTCTATGAGTAAAATCGGCTGTGTTGATGCTGGGCAATTTGATGAAAACTTCGAAGGGTGGGGGTTAGAGGATTACGAGATGGGATATCGTTTATATCAACGAGGTTTCCACTTTTTACTTGATAAAACCTCCGTGACCTACCGGTTAGTGCATCCCGGTGATGTGGATGAAGATCGCGTTGCAAGCAAAGTGAAGAATTATATCTATTTTTGTCAGAAACATCCTCACATTGAAATATACC
>JAPPMR010000028.1 GCA_028818995.1 Candidatus Poribacteria bacterium
GCTCTAAAGGCTGGGTCGGACCAAGTCTGATGTCGCGTGTGTTCAATATCCACACCTGGGTTCAACGCGTGTCCAAGCACTATCCGATTACGCGCCTCGCTGTAGAGCAGGTCAAGTTTGACACCCAACTCATGGAGAACCCCGAAATAAGCGGAGTTGAATACCAGCAAGGCACACTCTACGAAGCCGAGATGTGGGAATACCTCCTTGAAAAATTTGGACGTAAATGTTACTACTGCGGTAAGAAGAACGTACCACTCGAAAAAGAACATATCCTTCCGAAAGCGAAAGGCGGAACAGACCGAGTTTCAAACCTCACAGTCTCGTGTCGCGATTGCAATATCGAAAAGGGCAACCGACACCCTAACGAACTCACGGGGCATCTCGGTGAACGTACCCAGAAGGCTTTGCGCGCTGCGAAAAAGCCTCTCAAAGATGCCCAAGCCGTCAATACCATCCGCTGGAAGATTGTCGAGACACTCAAAGCCACCGGATTGCCAGTCGTCTACGGAACAGGCGGTAAAACCAAGTGGCATCGCAAGAGAGCGGGACTTCCAAAGACACACTACTATGATGCTGCGTGTGTCGCAAGCGTACCCAATACACCGTTTTCTATTTCTGTTCTCGCTATCCACGCCGTCGGTTATGGACATCGTGGCGATCTGGGTGATTACCAAACCAAACAGAAGGCACCCGGTTTCAAAAGTCCTTACAAGCGCATTGAGCATAGCGGAGGTTTCCAGAAACTTGATACCGTTGAAATGACCACCAAAAGCGGGTGCTATGTAGGCTGCATCAACACCTTCGACAAAACACCGAATGGTAAACTGCAAAAACTTCGCATCAAAAATGATTGGACGGGTGGTGACGGCAGAAAGAGCGGGACCGTCAACCAACTCAGACGTATTCAAAAGCGTGATGGATATGCGTATCAGATACTCGAATCACAGAGGCATGAGCCAGTCCAAACTGGCAACTACATTCAAGCAGAATTTCAGTTTGCGTAGTCTCGGTGCTTGACGAGAGATTTCATTTCAACAGATGCCTTAAGCATGCGTCATTTCCCTTTGCATTCAACATTGCTGTTTCCAGCACTCACTGTAGTTAGTAAGATTTGCGGAGTGTATCCTCCGAGTCGGAATTAAACCGACATGCTATTATTATTTGTCAAAGCGCACTTGCTCTAAATAAGCGTTGGCACTTCAGGTATGAGATGAAAGCATAAAGTGAGGTATTTAATTGTGAATTTTAATAGGATTAGAGATTTCATTAGGAATTTTAATTTGAGAGATCGGTCAATGTATAATATTCCGATGGACAGGGTGGTGGAAATAATTACCGGATTGGGAGTTCCAGGGATCGTGTTGCTTGTGGCAATGTCGGTTTCAGGTTGGTCTGGTGCAGCTGCAATAACGACTGCATTGGCGGGCCTTGGCGGCCCTCTGGGTATGCTCGGTGGAATCACACTATTGGGAGGGTTGGTGCTCATCGCATCAGCGATCCCCAGATTTGGCTTTTGGGAGATATTTAAAAGGGTGCTTGAGAACCTAAAAGGGCAAGGCAAAACTAACGAGGATATCCTGCGGGAAATTGATGGTTATCCCATTGCTAATGAGTTAAAGCAAAAACTTAGAGAGTATATAGAAAATATGGAGGGTGAGGAAACAGATGAGTGGCAGGAGGCAAGGCTTTCTAACTTATCTGAACAGGCGCAAGAGATTTTAAGTGTAGTAGAATCCCTCGTTGGTAAGGATTTTGAGCAGCTTGGATCACGTCTCAGCGAAAAGATTGATGATATTAAAAAAGATATCAACGAAAAGATTGATGATGTTCAAAAGGACCTCAACGATAAAACGGATTTTGAGCAGCTTGAATCACGTCTCAGCGAAAAGATTGATGATGTTAAAAAAGATATCAACGATAGAATGGATAGGTCAGAAACACGATTAAAGTGGTTTATCAGTATAGCCGTAGCAGTTGGGGGTATTGCCACGAGTGGCATTGTAATCTTAATTGTTAGCCTGCTGAATTAGTAAGCTTGAGATGAAAAGCAGACTGTAAATAGAAAGGGCGGGAAACCTAACTCCCGCCCTTTTGGCTGCTAATCCTTGTAGATGAACCGAGTCGCGAGTTTGATGAGTTTCTCCTGGAGTTCGGCAGGTATCCACTCCGCGGCGGTATCTGCGTTGAATTCAGCGATCCGGGTTTCTCGACCGCCACCTTCTACTGTGATGTGGAGTTCTGTGATGCGTTCCGTGAGCCTGAGCGTGTCAATGATGGGCATCCGCTCCGGTATCGCTTGCATCCACTCGGTATCGGCGAGAATGTCGGTGGTGACGGTTTTGAAATGTCGGATGTCTGTCTGTAGGGTCTCATCAGAGATCGCGGACGTAGGTTCCGTGAACTCCCGTGTCCTACCCTTGGGATGCCCGAACCGTTCATCGAACCGGTTGGAGAACGCAACTTTGCTCACATCGCGCGGGTATTCCGAAAGCGCAGTGAACATCTCCTTGCGGGCATACCTCCATGCCTGTTCCAGTGCCTTTCGGTCCTGCCGGGCTTTATCAGAAAACTTCGCTTTGAACGCCAGCACCCACGCTTCTTTCATTTCAATATCCGCAGAGATGTCGGAAAATGTCTGCTGGACGGCCATGAGCGCGTCTTCGGTCGGTGCGCTGTGTCGGGCGTCGAAATCGAAACCGTCAAACCGTCCCTTGACCTCCTTCAGGAAGGCGTTGAAGCAAGC
>JAPPMR010000124.1 GCA_028818995.1 Candidatus Poribacteria bacterium
GCGGAACTTCGTGTGGCAGATGAAAAAATATCGGTGTGGACGTGGTATAAAATTGTCAAAGAAACGACGCTGACATTAGATAAGGAGCAGTCGGATATCCACCATGTCGAAGTTTTCGATAGGCAAGAAGTGCCTTTACCAATTGATGTCGTACCAACAGAGGAACCGTATCAATCGGTGATGATTTTTGGGGACTTAGATTTTCAATTTCCATTGACAGGCAAAGAACGGAGCAGTTATCTCATAGGAGACTTTAATCAATGGACCCCGCGCACGCTTTTCCTTGAAAAAAGGGATGACAACTTCGGTATTACGTTGAGTGTTTCTGAAAGAATATACCTATATCGCGCTGAAATTGATAATGAGATGCGACTTGACCCCGCGCGGTTATACGAGATAGTCTGCTGTCCATACGGACTGGCATCTAAAATACAGATCAACAGGATTGAACAACAGGTAACACTGCGGAACCGGTCTAAACAGAAGATAGAGCTTAAACTCCAATCTGCGACCAAATGGATGCGTATTAAACCCGAGACATTTGTGCTCCCCGCCAGCAAAAAATGCCAGATAACCGTAGTAATTCAACCTGAGTGCCTCTTGCCAGGGCTCAATTTAGGATGGATACAGTTGGAATCAAAGAAAGAACCGATAAGGTCGTTTCTCGCACCCATTTATGTTATCGGTAGGACAAATGGGGCTGTTCCTACTCTCCGAAATGATGAATTGGTTTTTCCACAAATTGAACAAGGAAAAGCAGAAGGCATGCCGCTTGCACTTGAGATCGTTGGTGAAGGCGAACTGAAGGGAACAGTGCAG
The DNA here is from genome assembly GCA_028818995.1 of Candidatus Poribacteria bacterium. Next base: position 820 of record JAPPMR010000124.1, read on the forward strand.
CCATCTACTGTCTTGCGTTTTGTGGAAGGAGATCTGGATATTCAAAATGAGACTGCGTTTGAACCGATGGCGGCTACACCATTTGTTCAGGTATTGAATGAAAGATCTTATAACGCCTATCGTAAACATATTCGGGCATCTCTGGTCACGAATTGTTATCTTGCGAACCGTCGTGTGCACCGCTTTGATGCTAAATATGATATGGTTCACCTTCTCTCAGATCCGCCAGCATTATATTTTCCCAAAGTGTACTTGTTTGATGACCTACAGTATGCTGATATTACGGTAAAACGCAGTGATGGAAAAGGCAACGTTGTATGTAGTGTTGAAATACCTGATACGTTAAAACAGACAGGATTATTAGCAGTTAAAAATAATCCTAAAAGAAATATACCCGGTTGCTGTGAGTTTGTACTTAATCCACAGGCTTCGACAGATGCTGGACGCGTTTCTGAAAGTTTACGCCTTCAGGACAAAAAATCTGGTATGTCAATCCCACTTCAATTTGCAGTGAATCTTGTCGGAGGTCAAGCGAAAATTGATGTCAACACTCAGACCCAGCGCACAAATCTATCACCGGGTGGCATACCCTTAGTGATTACCAATATCGGTGAAACTGAGTTACGGATATTTGAGATACGATTTAAAAATATGCGATTTTACCTCTCACCACATCTGATCTTTCAGCAGCGAACCCTTCTCCCTGGAGAATCTGTTGATAGACTGATAAAAACAAAAAAAACAATTAGTTTATTGGGTAAAACAGCAATTCGGGACACACTTATTATTAGACTCAATGATTCACAATTTCCCGAAGGGGTTTTTGAAAAGGAAATTGTAACTGAAATTTAAGGACATTTTGTACTACCATCGAAAAATTTGGACCACTCTCACTGAAAGAATGATCCGATGCGGAAACGGAAACGAAGGAAATTCATCCCCGAATTTAAAGCGAAAGTCGTTCTTGAGGCACTCCGCAAGGAAACTTCACAGGCGGAACTGTGTCAGCGATATAACCTCAGTGAAGATCAACTCTCGAAGTGGAAGCGACAACTTCTTGAAAATGCGGAAACCCTCTTTGGATCTACAAAGAAGGCATCCACGGAAGAACAGGAGCGGATCGCGCACCTGGAGAAACAGGCTCGGAAATTGAGGGTGGCAATCGACATCCATAAAAAAGCCGCGGCTTTTTTGAATGCTTCAAAGAAAGATTGAGGGATAAGAGGATTGATACGCTAATTAGAACAGGACCTACGCAGTTTTGACTGTAGTCCACTCTGTTAGAGAGGGATTCTGTAAAAAACGCCGATGATCTCCTGGCACAGGCTAACAGCCTATGCTACAAAAGAGTCGCATGCGTAAGTCCTAACGACATAAAAGTCAAAAAAGTTAAATGCTTTTATTTCGGCTTGACAACCTCTCTAAGATACAGTACAATTTATTCTACACTTTTTCCAAAAGAGCAGCTCATGAAACAGATAGGTGGTAGTATCACCGCGGTCGACGGTATCCGAGCAGCAGGCATCTATGCGGGTATTAAAGCAGTAGAGACAAAGAACGCTGCACTGATTGTTACCAATCTCCCAACGACTATGCCCGAAGAAAGTTGCAATGCCTCGGAGAGGTATGGAGAGGTAGGATGTCCACTGATAACCCGATGACAGATCGGGATTTTTTAGATCCAGTCTTCAAAGAGGTTATGATGTCTAACTTCGCTCAACTGGCTCTACCTATCGAAACGCAAGTGGAAATTAGTCGACTTCCTCGAACGATGGATGCCCTTGTTGTCCTTGAAGAGACTGCCGAACGTGAGAAAGTTCGTGCACAAACAGTTTTCAATTATTTCCGAGTCCACAATCAGATTGAATTCAAAGGGAAAGAGGATCCGCTAACACGGGACGGGTATAACCTGATTAGAGGACGCAG
>JAPPMR010000338.1 GCA_028818995.1 Candidatus Poribacteria bacterium
TCTATTTCGCAGCAATATTGATAACCACTAAGAAAATGTAAACACTACGTAGCAATCTCATCCAAATCAATATAGGTTGCTAAAAAATTGCCTGTCCCTTTGGAACGAGAACAAAAAGTGGTCCGTTTACATTGGGAGATAGATGCGTAGGTGGCCCCGACTCCAAAACGGCCAAGCCCTTCTCTATCATTATAGCGTGTAGAAAAACCCAACTGCGGACAACCATTGAGGGTTTCCTCGTCCATCCCATCACCATCGTCAACTACAGAAATTTGGGTGATAACCGATCCATCAATTTTTGGAATGATGTCAATTCTTTTTGCCTCTGCCTGAACAGAGTTATCAATTAGTTCACCGATAGCGGTTGAAAAATCGAAACCTGATTCTCTGAGTGATTGGTAAGCAGTCTTGAGCTCAAGTAACGGTAAACCTTTTTGTTCTTCCACCTTTATATTTCCTCTTTATTCTGTTCCATTGTCTCAACTATTATTTCCACATCCTTCGGACTATTCAAGCGACTGAAACTAAATCGAATACTACCAGCAATATAATCATATGGAACTTCCATTGCCGAAAGAACGTGAGAGTAATTCAAGGAACCTGTAGCGCATGCTGAACCATTTGAGGCGTACACACCGCTCTGTGAAAGTTGGTGAAGTAGTGTTTCGCTATCTATGTCTTTGAAAGCAATATTCAATGTATTAGGCAAACGATTTGCTTTTCCTCCATTTACTATAACAGAGGGAAATAACTCAAGTAGCTCCTTTTCCAATTGATCGCGTAAAACACCTACATTTTGCATATTTTCGATGTTGTCACCAGCTAGTTCACACGCTTTGGCTAAACCGATTATACTGGGGACATTCTCGGTCCCACTCCGACGACCACTTTCCTGATTACCACCATACAGAAGGGGAGTCAACGGTGTTCCCTTACGAATGAAAAGTCCACCTACCCCTTTCGGTCCATGCATCTTATGTCCGGAAAAGGACATTAAGTCAACGTGTTCAAAAGCACGGTTCAGGTTAACTGGTAATTTGCCGACGTATTGTGTGGCATCGGTATGAAATACAATGTTTGGATCTCGCTCTTTAACAATTGAAGACAAACCTTCTATAGGAAATATAACCCCTGTTTCATTATTCGCCGCCATTAACGTAACCAAAAGCGTATCGGGACGAATGGAATCCGTTAGTTCATCTGTGCTCAAATTACCGTCTTCATCTACACCAAGGAATGTAACATCATAATCGTTTTTACATAGCGATTTGCAAACCTCCAAAATGGAGGGGTGTTCTACTTTGGAGGCGATGATATGTCGACGCTCGAGATTAGTTCGAGTGACTCCGAAAATCGCCCAATTATTACTTTCGGTTGCACAGGACGTAAAGGCTATTTCCTTTGCGTCTGAGGCACCTAAAAACTCAGCTACTGTCCGTCGCGCTCTTGCTATGGATGCATCAATGCCCGATGCCCGTCCACTGATTGCACTCGGATTGTAAAACGTCCCAGTGAAGTACGGAATCGTTGCTTCCATCACTTCAGGCACGACGCAGGTTGTGGCATTGTTGTCTGCATAAACAGTTTTCATGGCTTGGTTTTGTAATTTTTTAGTAAATTATTTCTCGTCAAATCCCAACCATGGAGCGAGATTTCTCCATGCCAGTTCTGCCAATCTCCTGGAGCGTTTTTGAACGAATTCTTCGTCCCACTTTTTGGTGTTAGGAATAGCCGAAAGGTGGTGAAAGTACTTTCCCTCACGTAAGAGATTTTCTGTACTGGCTCCCAATTGTATTCCGCGATCTTCTGCCTCTACCAGACGAGTTTCTAGGGCTTCTGGTGTAGACGAGGATAGGATGCTGTACATCTCCCTTTTTGTTGTCCAAGGTCTATTCTTAAAGGAAGAGTTCTCAGCCTTAGGCAAGAGGGTCAAATTACCTAAGCAATCTACAATATCAGGCTTTTCATACAGCGGTTTTGGCCAACTACCTTGATCAGGTTCTTGAGGGGCAATATGCTCAACGGTTAAATCTTCTTTCCACTTTTCCCATGAAAGTATGTTCAATAATCCTTCACGTCCTGCAACGCGAAGCCCTGGACTCTCCGTGTCCTCATCTGTATTGTGCATCGCTGCAAATAACAGAAAACGGGCGAGAGACTGGGATGTTTTATAGATAGGTTTTTCGGATGAAAGTTCTACCCAACTGTCTTTGGAATCGACTCCAGCTCTGTTTTCTAAAACATGTCTCAACGCTGCTTGCAATTTATCAGCGGTCAGGTTTACTAACGCTTCTCCGTTCTTTGGACATCTACAGAAGGCTTGATTCTCAAGTTCATCAAACCCTTTCTCCATTAATTCTCTATATTGGGAGGCAAGATCCCCTGTTGTTTTTCCAATCCCGCGCCAGAATGTAGAAAAAGCAGTTACAGTTTTTATAGCCTTTTCTAACTCCAGTACAACTGTATCTTGGCGATTAGAAGGTGCTAATTGAATTTGCGAGTAAAATCTCACCAAAGGGCCAATCGAAATCTCATGGTTGAGCTTGCCAAGTACATCCATACACATTAAAACGACATTGTGGTCAGGAAATGCTGTAGACTCAAAAGCCCTATCCTCTTTTTTCCAAGCGTCTTCGATAAAAGTTGCAGTATGAGATAAATGTTGGAGAAACTCATGTCTTTCCCCTAAAGTTTGCCATTTATCATACTGATCTCTTAAATATCTTCTCTGATCGCTGTGACG
>JAPPMR010000059.1 GCA_028818995.1 Candidatus Poribacteria bacterium
CGCACCAGATAATAAAGAACGTTTTTGGGCACATCAAGAGTTAGCTTCAAGCCTTGCATTTCTTGGAAGACACCGAGAATCAGTAGAGGAACAATTACAACTTTACCGATGGGCATGCAAAAACGACATGCCAGATAAGGATGTATTACATATTTTCTGTTCTAATCTTGAGAACCCAGCATCTTGGTCTGCAGAAGGTCGAATTGATGAATGGATTAAACTATATCGTGAGGCATCGGAACGTCTAAAAAAACCTGATGTAAGTTATCTTGACCGCTGCGAATTTCTACAAATCGGTGCAGAAGTACTTCGAGCAAACGGAAAATCGGATGAGGCATTAATTGAACTCGAAAAGTTGGAAAAAACGAATACTAAACAGGATTGGAGACACTATTTTCGATTTTGGTTAATTGTGAAAACAAATCGTTTGCTACTGTATAACAGACGGAATGAATCGGAACGTTTTGATGAAATCATAACGGAACTCAAGAACTATATGGAAGGTGAGTATAAGAAATATAATGCGGGTCAACCGGTAAATACTGGTGATCTCATCTGGCTTGCTCACGACATTGGCTGTTGTCTGGTGTGGATAAATAAGTACAGTATAGCAAGAAGTTTTTTACAAGTCGCTTGTGATTTGGGAGGTGAGAATCACTATGGACACTTCATGCTCGCTGTAAGTATCTGGGCATCAGATAAGGACCGTGAGAAGACTCTACATCATCTCAAGATTGCTGAGGAAGACTATGCTGTAGCTTCCTATAATTTTCGTGATAGTTACTACTCATCTTTCGTTAATACACCCGAATTTTCGGATGTCAAGGATGATCCAGAGTTTCTGAAAGTTCTGGGACAAAAGCCAGACGAAAAATGAAACTTCGTGATACAATCATCACGGGTATAAAACCCTTTGCCCAAAATAAACTCCGTGCCGGATTGTCTATTCTGGGCATTTTCATTGGGATTGCAGGGGTACTGTGTATGATCGCCATCGGCGATGGTGGTAAAAAGATCATCGCCGAAGACATCGAAAAACTTGGCGGTGCAAATCAGCTCACACTCTGGACGCGCATGACCATTTTCAAACGTGGACGGCCCCAGCGCACCACCGAACGATACACCGTTGAGGACGCTTATGCGATTGAGGAAGAATGTCCTGAAGTCCTATATGTCTTGCCTAATCATGAAGATTATGAAATTTTGGTTACCAGCCAAGATGGGAGTCAAACAAGGGCACTTTTAGAAGCTTCAACTGCAGACTATGCACTTGGCATGGGATGGGAGCTACAAGCTGGAAGATTTCTCACCGAAAACGATATAGAGACTGCAGCACAGGTCTGTGTCTTAGGGTCCGGTGCTGCTGCCGATTTGTTTGGAGAAGAATCTCCAGTTGGGCAAGAGGTAAAGGTTCGGTATCATTGGCGAACACCGTTACGGATGCGCGTTGTGGGGGTGATGAAGCCCAAAGGTCGTAGTCTCACTTGGATCTATTGCTTGGATGATGCAATCTGCCTTCCATTGACAACCTTTGAACAACGGCTTGAAGGGATAGGCTACGTTGAACATCTGATTGTCTTTTTTCAAAAGGGTGCTGATTTTAACAGTATTGTTGATTCTGCTAAGGATGTCCTGCGTAAAAGACATCGGGGACAGGATGACTTTATTGGGTACTATGTACCGCAACTGACGTTCCATCGATTGGAGCACATCCAAAAGGTGATAAAGATTGCCTTAGGCAGCATTGCTGGTTTTTCACTGTTCGTCAGCGGTATCGGCATCATGAATATCTGTCTCGTTTCGGTCGGTGAAAAGACACGAGAAATAGGTTTGCGGAAATCGGTCGGTGCGAAACGGATTCACATTTTTTGTCAATTTTTGACAGAATCGATCTGTCTCTGTTTGTGTGGTGGGGTGCTCGGAATCGTAGGCGGTTGGGCTGCGGCGCATGGGATGGCACGGCTTGCAATGCGGATTGTGTTAGTTGTGGATGCATGGCCCGTCGTGTTATCCTTACCGTGGATATTGACTTCTGTTATTTTTTCAATTGTCATGGGTGTGGGTTTCGGTGTCTATCCTGCGATGCAGGCGGCACGACTTTCACCTATTGATGCCCTCCGCACCGAGAATTAGCATTAGTCAGTAGGTTAGTTTAATATTGAAGAAATTCAAGGAAGATAAAATGAATTTCAAAAACATTGTTAACATTTGCTATGGCTTACTCTTATGTTTAATCGCTTTTACAGCAATAGCCTGGGGCGAGGGAGAAGAAATGAATCCTTTGACACTTGATGATTTGCTCAAATTTAACACATTTGTTGGAAGAGTCCCTATTGATATCACCTCCGACGGAAACTGGATTGCCTACAACACGCAGAACCGTGAACAGTATGAAGGTGGAGGCGGAGACTCATGGTATTCTAAAACAGGTGTGATGATTAAAATGGTGTACGCGACGGTTTGGGTGACGAATACGCGTACGGGGGAACACCATAATTTAACCCCGGATTGGGGTTCAAGTTGGGCACCAAGATGGTCTCCTGATGGAACGCGTCTTGCCTTTTTCTCGGATCGGATGGGTAAGCCTTATTTGTATGTTTGGAACCGAGAATCTGACGACATGCAAGAGTTTGCATCGGCAACTGTCCGGACGTCTTCCGGCTTTGAGGTGCCTAAATGGACACCAGATGGACGGTTTGTTCTTTTCAAATCCATTTCCGCGATAGATA
>JAPPMR010000527.1 GCA_028818995.1 Candidatus Poribacteria bacterium
TTCAGGACGAGCGGGGCATCCGAGAAGTCTTTCCCCCAGAAGTGATGGAAAGACTGTCCCCAGAGACGAAAGCGTTGGCGGCTTACGGGGCAGAATGGGAAATAAAGGATCTCGTAAAACAGGAGAATGTGACGTTGACGTAATCAGGTCAATTGCAATGAAAATCGTTAGAGCCGAACTCACCGATGCTGAAAGACTTGCCGAACTGAATCAGCACCTCATTGAGGATGAGCAGCACCCTAACCCAATGAACATAGATGAACTTACCGAACGGATGAAAGCGTGGTTGGCAACTGACTATATCTGCTATATGGTGAGAGAAAACGGACATATTATCGCGTATTGTCTGTACAGAGATGACGGTGGACACTACTATATGCGTCAGTTGTACGTAGACAGGGCACATCGACGAAAAGGTATCGCTACGCAGTTGCTTGATTGGCTGTACGAGAACGTATGGACAGATAAGAAAGTCAGATTGGATGTACTCGCCCATAATGAAGACGCTGTTGCTTTTTACAAGAAATATGGCTTCAGAATCGGCGTTTTTAGAATGGAAAAATGATACCTAATTCACTGTATATTTGACACGGATTCTTTGTTAATGTTATCATATATCAAGGTAGTATTGTTTATTTAGAGGGAATAAAACTCAGTACCGAATCAATTTACCTCATAAGATTCTATGCTTAAGATGTTGAGATTACCTTTATGGCTGAAAACATTAATGGGATTAACCCCGACATCCTCAAATGGGCGCGCGAACGTTCCGGTTACACTGTAGAAGCGATTGCCAAATTTTTGAAAAAAAAGGTCTCAATTGTCAACAATTGGGAGTCAGGTGAACGCGCACCAACCTATGTTCAACTCGAAAAATTAGCAGACAAGTACAAGCGTCCCATCGCCATTTTCTTTTTCCCAAAACCTCCTGAAGAACCGAATATTGCTGAAAATCTCGCGTTACGAAGTTCTGATAACACTCCATTGGAGCCACGCATCCATATTTTGTTGCGACAGGCTTATGCACGGCAGCTTTCCTTAATGGAACTGAACCTCGGGACGAATCCATCGGAACGGAAGATTTTCCGAGATCTACAGGCACATCCTACAAACATGGCTACGGAATTAGCCGAACAAGCTCGCACGTACCTAAACATAAGCGTTGATATACAGACAGGTTGGAAAACCGCAGCAGAAGCACTCGAAAATTGGCGAGATCATATTGAGGAAACAGGCGTTTTCGTTTTTAAGGAGGCGTTCCAAGACGATTCTGTTGACGGTTTTTGTCTCATACATGACGAATTTCCTTTAATTTACTTAAACAACAGTAGACCACCGGTGCGACAGATTTTTTCACTCTTTCATGAATTAGCACACCTTTTACTCGGTGAGGATGGCATCACACGGAGTAATACTTTTCATGGTGGTATTTTTCGTGGTGGCACCACTCAGAAAATTGAAGATTTTTGTGACCAATTCGCTGGCGAGTTTTTGGTGCCACCCAACGATTTTGAAAACCGCCTTAATTTTTTTCCTAATTACAACGATAAAACAATAGAGGAGTTGGCACATTACTATAAGGTGAGTCGTCCGGTTATCTTACTGAAGTTAGTGAAAAAAGGCATCCTTACGCAAGAAAACTATTGGCAAAGGATAGATCAATGGATTGCGGAATATAAATATCAGATACAAGAAAAGACAGGTGGTAAAACTTCAAGTGGTGGAAGTTATTACAACACTCGTGCAACATATTTGGGTTACAGATTTATGGAACTCGCGTTTGGAAAATATCGTGACGGACATTGTTCCGTTGAACAACTTGCAGAACATCTGAACGTGAAGGTTAAACACTTACCTCAGTTGGAAGACTGCCTATTGAGAAGGGCGCTCCGTTAATGGCTTATGTATTTGACACAAGTAGTTTCATAGTAATAGGGCACTACTATCCAGAACAATTTCCAAGGTTTTGGGAAAAATTCAATCAGGCAGTAGAAACTGGCAAAATAATTTCTGTGCGCGAAGTTCACAGAGAATTAGATAGAAATGCGGCTGAAGATCATTTAGTTGAATGGATAAAACTCCATAAAAATATATTTGTCACTCCAAGTCCAGCAGTAATGCAATTGGTCAACGAGATATTTTCAGTCCCACATTTTGAAGCATCACTGCCAGATAGAACGAGGTTGGGAAACAACCCATTCGCCGATCCGTTTGTTATTGCCCAAGCAAAGGTTATGAACTATTGTGTCGTCACACAAGAAAATGAAAGACCGCATGCCGCAAAAATTCCAAACATTTGCGCGCATTTTGATGTGGATTGAACAAATCTGCAAGGATTTATGGAAAGAGAGGGTTGGACCTTCTAAACTTTAAGGAAACCGAAAATGAAATACGACGAAGTAAACCGGACCTTTGATTGTGAATCAACGCTCACCGATACACAGGTACTGCAGTATTGCCGAGACGGCTACCTGCAACTCCAAGGCGTTGTCCCTGATGAGATTAACCAGCGGACGTGTGATTATCTCAACGGCGACTTACCAATAAATCCGTGCTTTATTCCGCAAGGTATAACACACACCGATTTAGAACGCATGCGGGATACACATGAACCGAGTTCCATTATGTTAGAGGATTGGTATATCGAGCATGTGCTGTTGAATCGGGAACTCGCTGGTGCATTGCGCTCATTACTCGGTAAGAACGTCGGGTTGCCTGTGCTGGTGA
>JAPPMR010000953.1 GCA_028818995.1 Candidatus Poribacteria bacterium
AAACTGCCCCGATGCCCCCCATTTTTTGGATGGCTTCGTGTGTGACGTGAACAACAATACTCAAATTTTTACCTCGTTTAGCGTTTTTTAACACCAGCTCGCGATAAGAATTCCGCGAGGGCTCCTCAAACAGATACCCACAGCCCCGTAGGGGATTTTGCTTGGGTATTTCTTCAGCATTTTTTTATTGACAGTAATTGATTCTGCGCCGGATTTTGTAGCACAAACTAAAAAATTATACTACAAAGATGGCAACCTGCATTATAGTACGGAAAATTATAGCACAATATCAGAAAAGGTGTCAAACAAGGCGGGTGTGTAAATCAGGGCATTTAGTTTTTCTTTATCTCACCCCAGAGCGTCGTCAACTTCCTGCGTTGTGAAACCGCCAACGCCCCTTCAATCCAATCGGGCCAGTTCTCATCACTTGTCTCCCGTGTCAACCGTCGTAATCCACGCGTCCCAAACGTATAGCGATAGAGGTTATAATTCGAGTTGGGTTTATCCAACCGTTTCAGTGCGAAAAGGACAGCACGGTCGTTTTCCATCCAACTCGCGCCTGCGATAAGAAAATTGTTGCCGAGTCGGTCATTAATATCGGTTATTTCCTGTTTCGTACCACCGATTCGTTGAACAATGAGCTGCAGGACATCACCCTCTTTAAACCATTTCGATTCATAAAAGAGGATGCGTTGCCCGTCTGCCGACCAACGCGGAAAGTACCTCAAAGTAGTTGGACCATCAAGTGGCGGATCTCGGAGAATAGGGCGTTGGTGCTGCCCATCCGCATCCATGACATAGATCGTTTTCGGAGCGATTCCGTTAACTCGGATAAACCGCTCAAAAGTCATCTGTGTGCCATCGGGTGACCAATCTGGCGCAGCGGACCCTACATCATCTGCGGCACCTGTTAACTGTGTGACAGCACCCGTCGCCACTTCCATGACGAACACCTCCCATGCTCCACTGCGGGTACTCGAAAAAGCGATGTATTGTCCATCAGGAGACCAGGACGGACCCGTATCGAGGACATTGTTATGGGTGAGGCGTTTCGGGGCTGTGCCGTCTGCGTTCATAATAAACACCTCTGCCGTGGTTTGGCTTTTCGTCTTGTCCATGAATCGGGTAAACGTGATTCTTTTGCCATCGGGCGACCACCGAGGATAACGGTGTGTTGCTTGCGTGCTGTGTGTGAGCCTGCGTCTACGGGATCCGTCATCCGCCATGACGTAAATATCACCATCAACACAAAACACGATCTTCGCGTCAACAGAAACTGTCGTACCAGCCAACAAAAGCAGACAGCAAGTGAAGAAAAAACTTATTGTGCGTGAGCGCAAAGCGTTGTTTTCATAGTTCATCTGTTGGTACCTCCTGTGAGGCGTTACAACCTTTATTTAGCATTTAGCAAGTTCTGTGCCAATCTAATAATGCTATACTGGAGGCATTTCCTATAAAATCCAGGGAGGGCACTGCACAAAATAGGGCATTCTTTAAACTCGATTGCACGAAATGGGGCGTACTTGATAAATTAAAGTCAATCTGTCCAGACGAGATGATTTTCAAGTCTCGTAGGTGTTTTTGCTTGGTGTTTTTGCTTGGGTGTTTCTGCGGATTTCCCTTAGGTTGAATGACGTTGAGAAGTCGGATGTTGATATGCCAAACACACCTGAAAACGAATATCCCACCATATCTATTCATGAACGCAGTGAAACCCAACTTTACACTTCTTGAATCCAATAAATCCTACTTCAGACAAATGCTTCGTCAAAAACTTTACACACCCAATTTTTTCTTTGCTCTTGACAACGCCGCCGAATCCAACTACAATATATATAGCCAAGCACAAAAACAGGGGAATAGTTCCTCAATAAACGCAACCCGTACAATCGCTGGCGAGGGAGTTTTGCTTGGGATGTTTTGCCTGGGTATTTCTGCGTATTGCTTGGGTATTTCTGCGTATTTCTGCTAATATCCTCGCCTTCCCGCAATGTCCAATTTCTTTAGGAGGTAGAAATGTTAGATAATATTGGAAATGTAGCCGGTGCTATATGGCACTATCTCGAAATTAACAACGAAGCCAGCGTTACGAAATTAACACGCGAAATCGGTGAAAACCAACGTACAGTGCTGATGGGTGTCGGTTGGCTCGCCCGCGAAGGAAAATTAGATTTTGAAAAACGAAAACAGGGCATCTATGTCACACTAAAAACACAACAATTGGACGCAGAAGTCGCATAGATTTCGGAAGGAGAACGGATTAGATGAAGCCACTTCGTCAGTTAACAGTGGTGCCGACATTACCCTCAAACCTTGAACCTCTGCGTGAACTTGCCTTAAATCTCTGGTGGACCTGGGATCGTGAAGCTCTGGGTTTATTTCGTCATCTTGATACCGCATTGTGGGAAAAAACGTATCACAATCCGGTCGCGATGCTCGGGCAAATCTCCCAAGAACATTTGGACACTGCCGCAAAAGACAGCGTGTTCCTTGCACGCCTTGAAGTCATCCACAAAAAATTTAAAGAATACCATAACACCCCTTCATGGTTTGAGACAGATCACAAGGATGGGACGCTCGACAATCTAAAGATTGCCTATTTCTCAATGGAGTATGGATTGACTGAGTGTATGCCGCTCTACTCCGGTGGCTTGGGAGTCTTAGCGGGCGACCATTTGAAATCCACGAGTTATCTCGGTCTGCCCTTTGTCGCAGTCGGGCTGCTCT
>JAPPMR010001015.1 GCA_028818995.1 Candidatus Poribacteria bacterium
CGAAACCTATTAGAAACGCTGGCAATGCAGTTCCTGCTCCACCGAGTGCTGCCCACAAGAAACCGATAACAAATAGATTAGCGAACCCATAAAGTACTGTCGGTGAATGGGATGAATGTGAGTATCCAACTACCATCATGTAGGACATACTTCCACCAAATGACCATCCTATTGCCCCAAATAAAGCAAAATAATGAATGTACCGCCACCAGTCTTCACGTCCGGAGAGCAACACAATTGCCATAGCCGCAAGTGCGCCCGCCAGCGCAGCCCCATATTCATGACCGAAATTGCCGCGTATTCCCCATCCAACACAGAGCGATAGCCCGCACAGTAGAATCATCTGCCAAGGAATAATTGTCATATCCATTTAATTTACTCCAATTGAATTGTAGATACGTAAATAGTTGTTCTTCAATTATGAAGGTTTTTGGTATTGTTGTCAACCATATAAAAAGGCGTTACGGTGTTAGCCTTCAGTTGGTGACGAATCTTTTGCCCAAGACTCTTCTTGTAGTAGCGACCTCCTGGTCGCGATTTTGCGATACAGATAAAAATAATCGTCAATTCCACACGAACGTGGTATAATGTTCAATAGCGAATTTCTTCTAATCGAAAGTCTGAGATTTTTTTGTTACATCAAAAGCTTTTTTACCTGTCCTGCCTTGCCGAATCAAACGAGTATTCTAAACATCTTCCAAACTATGAAAAATGCTACCCAAAACATAACGACTCGTCTATCTCAATTAACTTGTTTTCTATTTCAAATATGGTGTTTTCTGCTGCTTGTTCAAACTGATGTGTATTCAGCAGATTGGTCAGGTTTCCTTGGACCAGAACAGAACAGCAAATCTCAAGAAAAGATTAATATAACACCTTGGAAAAGGAATGGTCCAAATGTGTTGTGGACTAAAGAGATTGGGACAAGTTACGGTGCACCTTCTGTCGCAGACGGGCGAGTGTACATTTTTGCTCGTCACGGTGATATGGCACGGTTAAGCTGTTTAGAAAGCGAGACAGGTGAAGAAGTCTGGCAGTATGAATATCCAACTGATTATGAGGATATGTATGGCTATAACAATGGTCCGCGCTGCTGTCCAGTAGTAGATGAGGATCGCGTCTATATTTTAGGGGCAGAGGGAATGCTCCATTGCGTTAGCACACAAACCGGCAAGCGCGTGTGGAAAGTAGCTACCTTTGCGAAGTTTAATGTCGTTCAAAACTTCTTTGGCGTGGCTTCCGCTCCTGCAATTGAAGGTGAACTGCTAATTGTTCTTGTTGGTGGATCGCCTCCCGGAACGCCAAAGAATATTTGGGCTTCAAACGGCACACCTAAATCGAACAGTAGCGGTATCGTTGCCTTCAACAAACACACGGGTGAAGTCGTCTATCAAATTGCCGATGAACTTGCGAGTTATGCAAGTCCTATCTTTGCAACTATCAATGGCAGACGTTGGGGGTTTGCGTTCCTACGCGGTGGCCTCGTTGGGTTTGAACCTGCCACAGGCAAAATTGATTTCCACTATCCGTGGCGACACCCGAGAATTGAATCCGTCAACGCTTCATGTCCTGTCGTCGCTGATGATCTTGTTTTCATTAGCGAATCGTATGGGATTGGCAGCTCGGTTATTCAGGTGCGTCCGGGTGGATACAATGTCGTTTGGAAAGATCGGGCAAAAACACGAAACAAAGCGATGGAGTTACATTGGAACACTGCTATCCATCATGAAGGTTACCTCTACGGCAGTAGCGGCAGGCATGCAGGTGGTGCCGATCTTCGATGCGTAGAATTCAAAACGGGTAAAGTGATGTGGCGGCAACGTGTTAACGAACGCGCATCGTTGCTATGGGTGAACGACTACTTCATCTATCTTGGCGAGTATGGTCGTTTGATGTTGCTGAAATGTACCCCAGAGAAGACTGAACTTATCTCGCAAGCCGTACCGGTGGATAAAAAAGGTAGACAGTTGATTAATTATCCTGCATGGGCTGCACCAGTGTTAGCAGATGGTCGTTTGTATATTCGCGGTAAAAATCGACTCATCTGTTTTGCATTAGATTCGGACAAATACTAATACCAAATTAACTTGGTTTGAATCTATTAATACGGTTAGGAAACCACACCATAGGCATCAATTTAGTGAATAATGTTTGTGGTATTTGATACACCTTTCGCCCCTCTGGGGCTTGCTATTGGCGGGATGAATGCTGACTATACACTTGTCGCCTCTCCGAGGCTAAGTCAATCATATATCAGCACCAGCGGTGCGAAAGGTGTATAGAATGTATACCACAAGAAACCAAGCACCAGCGGTGCGAAAGGTGTTGGTATAAAATCGGTTTTCAAAATCATCTAACAAGAAATCAGGCACTAAATTGATGCCTATGGGTGTCGTTACGCTCAATCCATAAATCAACGGTATGAATGCCATTGGTAGAATGCGCTTTTTGGCATTCTACATGATTTCCCGGGTGTCAACTTAAGGAATTTCTGAATATCAGAAATGCTCTTTAGTCCCGTAGGGACGCTATGTTTATAGATATAGTGTTATTCAGCAACTTGAACCCCGTAGGGGTGGTATGTGTGTGTATCGCGTTGCGATAAATATGTCGTTCCTACGGAACTCAAGAGGGGTGTTGGACATCTTTTCTATAAACATAGCGTCCCTACGGGACTAAATATGGACAGTTTCAATCACCATAAGGGTTGAGAAGCACTCATAAA
>JAPPMR010000715.1 GCA_028818995.1 Candidatus Poribacteria bacterium
AACAATAGAACTTTATGATTATCACGCTGACCCAGAAGGAACTATGAACATTGCTAATCTTCCAGAAAACGCGGAACTTGTAGAACACCTCAGTAAAAGACTTCAGGCTGGTTGGCAAGCAGCTTTACCTACTGACCATGAACAAAAATTTAATTTTCTTTTTCTTCCGTGGGATGTGAATAATGACAGTATCGTTGATATCCAAGATCTTCTTTTAATCGCAAACAGTTTTGGTGCTGCTACTCTTGAAAATCCGAAGGTTGATGTAAATAAGGATGGTGACGTTGATATAATTGATTTGCTACTTGTTGCTTCACACTTAGGTGAATCAAGCATCAATGCAGCACCAAAGTCTATTTCTATACCATTTCAATATGTTGATAGGATTGAACAAATGCTTATCGAAGCACGCTTAGCCGATGATGGTTCTAACCTATTTCGTAAAGGGATAGCAAACTTAGAGATGTTAATAGATGCTGTGATGCCGACAAAAACCGTGCTCTTACCGAACTATCCGAATCCCTTTAACCCTGAGACGTGGATACCCTACGATTTGGCGAAGGAAACCGATGTTCGTATTACTATATACAATCTAAAAGGTGAATCTGTTATGCAACTTAATATCGGTTTTCAAGCTGCTGGCACTTATAGGACACGATCACGCGCAGCATATTGGGATGGTTGTAATTCTGTTGGTGAACCAGTCGCAAGTGGAATCTATTTCTATACGCTTTGTGCTGGTCAAATGAAGGCAACCCGCAAAATGGTAATTGGAAAATAAGGAGAACAACACATGAAAGATATTGATCAGCAGAAGACATTCTCACGTCCATTAACTCGGCGACACTTCCTGGCAACAGGTTTGAAAGCAGGTGCGGCAGCTTTCGCAACAGGACTTTTACCCAAACTTCAGGTAGACGCTGCGGGTCAATACAACGTACTATTCATCATTGTAGATGATTTACGACCTCTATTGGGTTGCTACGGGCATCCAGAGATGCATACGCCTAACATTGATAGACTTGCTCAGAGAGGAACACTCTTTAACCGTGCCTATAGTCAGTATCCGCTCTGCAGTCCATCTCGGACTTCAATGTTAACAGGATTGCGTCCAGTAACAGCAGGTGTCCTAAATAATAAAACGTATTTTCGTGAAACAGTGCCTAATGTTGTTACACTGCCACAACATTTCCAAGCTCATGGATACTACACGCAATCAGTCGGGCGGGTATTTCACACACCAGATTTCCAGGATGATGAGAATTCTTGGAGTGCTCCTTCCTGGAGACCTCCATGGTATCCAACTGATTACGATACTACGCCATCTTGGCAAGCACTTGACGTGGAGGACGACGACCTCAAAGATGGAAAAGTAGCAAAACGAGCAGTTGAAGTTTTGAAACAGATTAAAAATCAACAATTCTTTTTGGCTGTCGGATTTTACAAACCACATTTACCCTACAACGCTCCAAAGAAGTATTTTGAGTTATACGAAAACAAAAGCTTAATTTACCCGTACTCTCAGGTGAGGCATCTTCTGATGATGTAGTGCCGCCATATTGGAACGAAATTCGGCCTTATAATGATATTTCTCCGGACGAAACCTCTCTTTCATATCAGAAAATATTAGAGTTAACTCGTGCCTACGCAGCAGCTACAAGTTATATAGATGCGCAAATAGGACGCATTTTAGATCAATTGGACGAACTTGGACTCACAGAAAAAACGGTTGTTGCTTTTTGCGGTGATCATGGATATCACCTTTCAGAAAATGGGACGTGGGGCAAGAATATATTTTATGAAACTACATTGAGATCACCTTTGGTTGTGAGTGTTCCGGGGCAATGTCAACAAGGTGCAAAAACTAATGCTCTTGTAGAACTTGTTGATATTTTCCCTACATTATGTGAAACCTGTCAAATTCCAATTTTACCGCAATTGGAAGGGCTTAGTATGGCCCCTGTCATAGAACAACCGACGGTTCCGTGGAAAACTGCTGCCTTCAGTCAACGTAAACGAGTTCATTCTATGCGGACAGACCGATATCGATATACTGAACTTGGGAGTCATAAAGAACTTTATGATTACGGCACTGACCCTAATTCCGAACATAACATCGCTAATCTGCCAGAAAATTCAGAATTGGTGGCACACCTGAGTGAACGTCTCCATGCTGGTTGGCAAAAGGCACTACCTGATATAACACCATCACGAGTTGCATGTCTCCAAACACTACCTTGGGATATAAACAACGATGGTATTGTTGATATCCAAGATCTCATTCTTGTCTCTAACAATTTTGGTAAGGTAAACCCAGTGAATCCGAAAGTAGATGTGAACCAAGATGGTAATATTGATATAATAGACTTGCTTCTTGTTGCATCACATTACGGTGAATCCAGCAACACTACAGCTCCTCCAAAATCCACTGCCCTTTTGTTGAAAGATGTTGACCACATTAAAGAATGGCTTACTGAAGCCCGTATAGTTAATGATAATTCCAATGTTTTTCAGCGCGGTATTGCTGCCTTAGAAGAACTGATGAACAGCGTTATTCCAGAAAAAACCGTGCTCTTACCGAACTATCCGAATCCCTTTAACCCTGAGACGTGGATACCCTACGATTTGGCGAAGGAAACCGATGTTCGTATTACTATATACAATCTAAAAGGTGAATCTGTTATGCAACTTAATATCGGTTTTCAAGCTGCTGGCACTTATAGGA
>JAPPMR010000922.1 GCA_028818995.1 Candidatus Poribacteria bacterium
TAACCCTGATGGCGATGCAATCGGTTCCGAACTGGGTCTTTACTTGTTTCTCACGAGACTGGGAAAATCTGTTAAAATGTTTAATACGGATGCGGTGCCCGCTAACTATAGATTTCTCCCGTTTTGGGATAGTATTGAGAGCACGCATTCTGTTGGAACGTATCGCCCAGAGGTATTGATCGTATTGGACGCAAGCACACTTGAGCGAATCGGCAAAGCTTTGTCCAAAACCTTGCATCCTACACATAGCCTCATTAACATTGACCATCACGCCACTGCCGAGGCATTCGGCGATATCAACCTCATTGTGCCCTCTGCCTCTTCCACTTCAGAGATTGTCTACAAACTCATTAAGTCCCATCAAACCCCGATAGACAAAGCATGTGCCCTTTGTCTTTATACAGGGCTGATGTTTGATACCGGCTGTTTTCGCCATAGTAATACCACAGCTGAGACCCACCGAATCGCCTCGGACTTAATTGAGATAGGAGAGTTCTCTCCGGACGAGGTCTATCGAAATGTCTATGAGCAGGTGCCTGTTGCGAAGATACACCTGCTGAGTGAAGTCCTCAGCACATTGCAAGTAACGGATGATGGGAAGATAGCATCGGTATATGTAACACAGACAATGTTTCGCAAAACTGGAACAACTGCTGATGCTGTTGAGGGTATTGTAAACCAGATTCAAGCGATTGCGGGTGTTGAAATAGCACTTTGCGCATCTGAGATGATGGATCGAAGTACGAAAGTGAGTCTGCGGAGTCAGAGTTGTGTTGATGTCAGTCAACTCGCCGCAGAGTTCGAGGGTGGCGGACATGCGCGCGCCGCCGGCTGTCGTATTGCTATGCCTTATCCCTTAGCGATTGCTGCCCTTGTTCAGGCTGCACAACGCTATATCGATCCGAGTCAGATGGAAGATGATTGCCAGAAGGATTGAACAACGTGGAAAACGCCTGTAGTAGGGGCGATCTACAGGTCGCAACTACAATTTATAGTTTAGACGACATAGTTGAATTCGGCAGAGAAACCGTTGTTACTTTTGGTGTGTTTGATGGTATCCATGTTGGTCACCAATCAGTTATTAACACCCTTCTTGAGCGGGCTACGCAAGATAAGTTAATGAGCGTATTGGTTGGTTTCTATCCACATCCCCTTGCATTCCTTGCCCCAGAACGATGTCCACCTCTCCTGACACCTCTCTTTAAACGCGTCGAAATTCTTCAACAGTTTCGCATTGACAAAATCATCATGCTCAGTTTTGATGCTCAGATTGCCTCGATGTCTCCCGAATCTTTTGTAGAAAGAGTTCTCTTAGAGAAATGTCGAGCCAGACATATCGTGGTGGGGTATGCCTGTCAGTTTGGTAAAGACCGCGCTGGGAATGCGGAACGGTTAGCGGAGTTTAGTCAGAAATATCCGTTTGATGTTTCCATTGTTCCACCTACAGAAATAAATGGGGCACCCGTTCATAGCACGCGTATCCGAGAGTCACTCGCGCGAGGCGATCTTAGGTGCAGTTTGCAGTTATTGGGACGTCCCTATTCCTTGATAGGTAATGTTGTTCGCGGCGATGGTCGTGGCAGAAAAATTGGATTTCCGACTGCTAATATAGACTTTCAAAATCAAGTCTGTCCTCCTAATGGCGTTTATGCTATCCGTGCCAAGTTAGAGGAGCGGCTGTTAGACGGCGTGTTGAATATTGGGACACGTCCTACATTTAATGGCATAGATGTTCAGGTGGAAGGACACTTCTTTGATTTTGATGAAATGATTTATGACAAACCCGTAGAAATGTTTTTTGTAGAGAAAATTAGAGGTGAGCGGAAGTTTCCAAATCCAGAGCTTTTGGTTCAACAGATACAACGCGACATTGCAGATGCGGTGGACATTCTTTCGGAGCCTACTTCTTTATAGGCACTACCTCTTAAATCCAAACACGACTTGGCACCATGAGTTTAATTTGAATTTTGGGTTGATTTGTGGTATTATATATGTATCAGTGCGTTTCAAAGAAATGTGTTGAAAAGTCGTAAGGATAAATAACACACTGGGCGGATAAGCATTAGGCAAATTGCCTAAGCAATCCGCCTAATATGTTTCATAACTGTAGTGTAGATTGCCTAATAATCACTTAGGCAAATCATATCTACACTGTAGAGGAGGTGGCGATATGAAGAAACCACCTTCAAATTCATATCAAATGGGGTCGGAAGATTTCGATACCCGATTTGATATGGATATGCTAAACATTGAGGCATTTGAAGAAAATCTCGAAAGAGAAAAACTCAAAGCTGAAGTGGATAGCGAAACGAAGACTGCTGTCAGAAATTACGCAATATCACCCGAACTGGTTAATTCTCTACTGAAAATAAGCCAACAAAGGAATGCATTAATTACTGATAGTATCAAAAGGACATTAGATGCGATGAATATAAACAACAACTAATGTCCACCCAATTACCATTATACTAACCTATGCTGAAAGGTCATGTGCTAAAAGGTATAGGTTAGTAGATTGGTAGTTGGATTATCCAAGCGACCCAATCAACCTGTGATTGCGACTCTTACCTCAACTGCGTTGCTGGAAACGGCAGGGTAGGAAGCAGAGGGACAAGCAAGCACCATCATATAAGAACGGGATATGATGACGGAGCAGAGTAGAAAGGACAAGGATAAGACGAAAGTTGAATGGCTGTTTGACGCTTCGTAAATATAGAGA
>JAPPMR010000876.1 GCA_028818995.1 Candidatus Poribacteria bacterium
CATTGTTAGGAAAGGAACGCTTTCGTTATGTCTAAAAGCGTAAAATTACGAGTTCCGTTTGCCTTTGATGATGAAAAAAAGTTATATGATCCTGAGGCAGCAGAAAAGGGAAAACACTATTTTTGTCCGGCTTGCAAGGATACTGTAATTCTCAGAAAAGGCAAAATCAAAACACCTCACTTTGCTCATAAAGTGAGTGAGACTTGCAATCAAGAAACAATTATTCACAAAACTGCCAAACAGCTCATTGTTGATGTTATTTCTGATTGGAAGTCGGGTAAAACTGATGCCCCGGTATTGAAAAGGACATGTGAAATTTGTCGCCAATCCAAGGATCAACCTTTGCCAGATAAAGTGGAGTGTGCAACGTTGGAATATAGAATGCCTGATGGTTTCATTGTAGATGTTGCTTTGATGGTTGAAAACAAACCTGCTGCCGCGATAGAAATCAGAGTCAGCCATGCTGTGGATGAAAATAAGGCGGAATTGCTTTCTGTTCCATTTATTGAATTGGAAGGGCAAAAAGTCGTAGAAAATCCTACTGTCTTTGAGCCGATTCTTGACCGTTTCTTGTCGTTTATTTGTGGAGCATGCAAACAAGCCAAAGCACGGTTTCAGGTTAAAGTTAAGGAAATTGCGAAACAAACTGGTATTGAAATTCCCGTTCATTACTACCGATATGGATTCTGTAAATGCTGGAAGTGTAAACGTGAAATCATCGTATTCGCCTGGCCCAAAGCCTCCGAGTGGGACAAATCCGCCCCTAAGGTGAAACCAATACCACGAACAATCCAGTATCGTTATTCAAATACTGTGGGTAATAAGTATTGGGTTAACACTTGTCCACGCTGTGGGTCTATTCAAGGTGATTGGCATCTGTTCTCTGAGCCTGATGGTCCGTTTTTTGGAGTTCGCTGCGAAGAAAATTCGCGAGAGGCATATAAGAGGGACATGCAAAATATTATCGGTTACGCAATATACAATGGAATACTTACGGAAAGTTGAACTTCCATTTACCACAAACTGTAGGAAGCGTTTACGACAGACACAAACCGGTATCAATTTTCGCGATGTTTGTTATAAGCAAATTCAAGGATAGGGAGAAGTTCCGATATATTTTCAGGGATATTGTAATAGATCCAGTCTCGATCAATACACCAAAATTTACACCTATATTGACGTTCCAATTGTCTGGCTTCCTTTTCTGTTATTGCCACAAAAATTCTAGGTGGGTTAGATTTTATGGAACGATCTCGGATATCCTCACCGTTTCGACCTATTAATCTCGCGTGGGGGAGGAAAGGTTGAAGAAGAAGTCCAAATGGTCTTCTAACCTTCGTAGCACCCTTCTCCAGTAAAAAGAACGAACAAATCACCTTATTGAGTTTCGGAGGATTTAATCGCTAGTCCTGTGCTTTAATCAAATTTTGTATTTCTGCAACCCTGCTATAAAATATGTTGCGCCTGTCTTCAGAGAAGTATGCTTCGTGGTACTCTCTGGACTCTCGGGGTAATGAATTTTTAACCCGTGCTATTGTCCATTCACCAGCAACATTTTTTTTATTTACCAAGTTGTTATCACGCATTAGAAATACCTCCTATTTCAAACATACAACATCTCCTTATCATGAAGTCATCTGCGCCCACGGATAGATGTGAGTCCAGTCTTCGCTGAAAATTACCCGGATGGGTTGATACGCTTCTACTTGCAGCCTCAGAAAAACGGCATATACCAATGCCCGATGATTTCCATCTTCAAGGTAAAATCTAATTTTCGGAGAATGTACCGGTTTCTCATAGGCAGCCAACGGTCTAATCAACAATTCACCTAACAAGCGTGGATCAAACCGCGCACTGATAATAAAGCACCCGTCAAACCACGGTTCATCATCAGCGAGATGTTTAAAGACTTTAATTGGGCTCTGATATGGATACGCCTTCATAATCCTGTCTACCACGTCTTTAAGCGTGCGGGATTTCCCTTCAGGTGTTAACATATTTATCAACGTCTGATTGTCTGCCCAAACAGAGGCATTCGCTTCCATGAAAACGAGGTCGTTAAAGTCCGCCTCACTCAACGTGAAGGTCTCATACGCCGCAGCATCTATCTTACGGCGAGTTGCTTCGTAGTCAGGTAGAGACGCAGACAACCGATTTGCATCCTCCAATAGTAACTCTTTCACATTTGCCTCCGAGTGTTACGACGCATCCGCCCCCAATATCACAGAATTCAACAGGTTGCAGACGATCTAATTTGGAGGGGGCGAACCAAACAATGATGCAAGCATTAGCAAGATACACTCTGAATCTCGCTGCATCATCTCATCTAAAATAATAATAACATTTATGACCAAAGTCATCAATAAAAAACCAATCTGATTTTTTTATTCACTTATCTCGCTAAAACCTGTATCCTCGTTGAAAACAAACAGAATCCTAACGAAGGATACCATAACGCATTCTCCAAGATGTCAAGCCACACACTTCGTCAAAAACGGGTTCGTCAATGAAAAACAATTGTGGGCGTTTTTCACGCTAAAACGACGCTCCGAGACACAAAATCAGATATAGTCCTATTTCTGAGATGGCTTGTCTTCCATAATAGGCTCGCCTTTTTTCTTCTCCGTATCTGTGCCATCCGTAAGTGCCATAGCCGGTTCCTTCGGAGCCGGAAGCATTCCAGCATCCGACACATCAGGAATTTCCTGAGA
>JAPPMR010000040.1 GCA_028818995.1 Candidatus Poribacteria bacterium
CGGCATATCAGCAAGTCTCTGCCACGTGTTGGTTTCTGGATCATAGACTTCCATCAAGGACATTCCAAACGGACCCCGCCAAATACCAGGACCCGGCTCACGCAGAACGCCTTGCTCATGTTCAAAGCGCGTGCCACCGATGAGATAAACCTTACCATCTACGACGGCGGTCGAGAAGCCCGCTCTTTGTGTTGGCAATTCCGAGATGACCCGCCACTCGTTCGCAGCAGCAATGCCCACCATTATAAGTAGGCAAACTACGACCACCAATTTAAAAAGCATTACCTGTAAATCACCATTCCATTTGAACATTGTGTGTCACTCCCTATCAATGCAACTTAAATGTTAAGAATATGCGGAAAAAGCGAAAAGCAGTGCTTTTCTCAACTTCCTCCGCACAGAATCTACCCTTAAGGTTTCTCCTTAACTACCTACGCAGGACAGCCGTCCCTTATGGGTGCACAGAAATAGTATACATCACCGTTGTCGTGGAAACCCGAACAACAAGTTTGTTTGTCGTTACAATCAACGTTATTGCCAGCATCACCACACGTCCAAGCCTCTGCGGTATCAGCCGTCAGCATCAGTGATGCGAGGATCGCAGCCCCCGCGATAGTGCCAGCGGTCAAAGCATTCTTATGCGCAACATGACCCTCCTCTTTCACGAAAAAGTCACTGAGACGCTGTTTCGTCAATTGCCCTATGTGAGTTTGCATTCGATTTCACCTCCTTTCGTTTATTGGATAAACTTACCAAATACTGTTCATGTAATGCACCGTTGAGGACATGGAAAAACTCTAAGGATAAACCTTAAGGGACAGATCCAACATTCAACGGTAGCGATCCGCAATCCCATAGTTGGTAAGACCTTACATGGCAATATGAAGGACAGAAAAGAATTCTGATGCGTATGTCCCCCAAGTTCAAAAGTCAGAGAAGATTCTCTAAGATTTTTTCGGCACGTTCCGGCTCTTCGCAGATGGAGTGAAGGACAGTTTTGACCTCCATCGGTGTATGTTCCTCCAGAAGTGTCATCGCAATCGCCTGCTCCATATCAATCGGCACTGGAACCTTCGATAGCACGAATGCCTCTGACTCAATTTCACCGCATACCGGGTTGTAATATTTCTTAAAAAGCACCTGATGGTTCGTAAATTTAGGCTGAAGCATCTTACGATTTTGAAGATCCGCAAATAAACGGAGGATTCGCTGGACCGTCTCTTCCCATGTCCAAGTTGAAATCGCCTTTAATCCTGATTGCACCAAATTTTTCTGTTCGTCAGGGCTTTCGAGCAGAAATCTGAGTTCTTTCGATATGGATTCAACCGGTAGATCGACTGGATCGAAAAGACTTGGCGAAATTTGAATAAACCGACACGCACCTGAAATCTCTTCTGGCATGGAATAGCCCCAAGCAACCGTTGGAATTCCACACGCAGCCACCTCAAGCAGAAGTAGCGGGGAGGCCCCGAGAATCGTCGGAAACACCAACGCATCTAACGCATTAAAGATGAAGGGACTCGCCTCTTTATCCTGCAGGGACGCAATATTAAAAAAGTTAACGCACCCATCGCTTGTGAAATCGTCCATCATAGTGGAATGAATGACCAGGTAGTTGAAATCTCGGTTCGCTAACCGCAGTTTTCGCGTGAAGCGAAGCGTTTGGTGCGAATCCAGTCCTGATACAATCCCTACCAACGGCTTTCGCAAAAGCGCCTCATGCCCGAGTGCCTGAGACAATTGATACTTACATTTCGTTTTATCCATCGGTTTGAAAATAGATGTCTCAATACCATAAGGCACATGATGAAAAACACTCATATCGGGGACAAAATCTGAAAAGAAGGTCTGTGTCCAAGAGGCATCACACGCAAAGGCATCGAAATCTTTCAACGCGGCACATCTCTCAAGGGTTGTGTTTCTCGCTTCATCACTCGTCAAAGTCTCGTTGGAGAGGCGCATTATAACTGGAAGTGTGTTAAATTTTAGGAAGACCTGTTCCGCTACAGTGAGGGGTGATAGAGCGAGGATACCATCGCAGTCCTTTGGAACAGATTTTGCTGGCGAAAATGTGCGGTTATTTTCAAAGAAAATCGGGTGAACACCTTTGATCTGCAAGTTTTCTTCAATTAACTGGCGATTGTAGTCCGTTTCAGAAAGTGCCAGATAAAGATCCGCATGATTTGCAAGGACTGTTATCAGGTTATGATTTGCGGCACTCGATAAGAAAGGGGTTGTTTCTCTGTTCTCGAAAACACCCGGTGTCACATAGATTTTGGGTCGCTCATTACACTGAGAGGGTCGAATGTCAGATCGATCTGACGAAAACAGAATCCCCATTTCCGAAAGTTTAGTGAGAAAAGCGAGTGCTTTAAGAATCTCAGAACGGGAACCATATTTGTCGGCGAGGTTTTCGATAATGGCATCTGTCTCCGAAAGACCACAGGCTTTCAGGACATCACAGATGACTTCGTTCACTGGAACGACAACACCGGCATCGAGATCGACAACAAATCGCTTGCCATCTCGTCTAAATTGATGAAGGTTATGCAAATTGCGAGGAAATTGGATCATTTTACGCTCCTCTATCCGTTCACTGACGCTTCAAAACCGAAGACCTTTTCAAGAGTCGCGTCGGGTCTCTCTGCACCACAAAGATGATGTAACACGGCTTCAACATAATGTCGACTGTG
>JAPPMR010000636.1 GCA_028818995.1 Candidatus Poribacteria bacterium
CGATAGATGAAGTCGCCATCGGCAGTTGTTTCTGCGATCCTGCCGATTATCTCCAAAATCCTGTTGAGTTCGGTTCTTTGTGCGTTCAAACACTGTTCTCCACAATATAGATTCTCCCTGATGTTAAATCATACTATGTTCACGCTCGTTTGTCAATTTCAATTTTGCGGAACTGTCTGAATCTCGGATTTTCTCGGATGACACGGATGACGCGGATAGGCACTCTGTAATATCAAGTTATCTGCTAAGCGGACGGTTTTTCTTTTTCTGCTATGCCTACGAGGAAGTTAGCATTTCGGCGATGTCTTCTGGTAGTTTAACGTTATGCCTCTGCTCAAAGTCTGCAACGCCTGCATAAGCGTTATGAAACAGGGCAATGATATCCACTCCCATGTTTCTGGCAATCGTCAAGTCCGATCTGGCTTTTTCCCACTCCTGTGCTTGCAGTAGTGCTATACTGCGATCGTTATAAAACAGAACATTATCCGATTTGATCTGTATAGCTTGGTCATGGTCTTCAATGGCGCGGTCAATCTCGCCTTTATTCCTGTAAGCAATACCACGATAGTTATACGCATCGGCAAAATCGGGATTCAGTTGTATGCTTTAGTTATAATTTTCAATAGCGGAATCAAGTTCGCCTTTTTCGGCGTAAGCAAGGCCGCGACTGTAATAGGCTATGGAAACAATAGAGATGTCCGTTGAATCTAACTGTATAACTTCAGTGTAGTACGCAATCGCATCATTCGGATTGTCATTCTGGTGAGCTTCAATACCTCGCTGTAGATAGTCTTGAGGGTCGGGTTCAATGTACGGTTCATCGTGGGCATGTAGACGAGCAAACCCATCAAAATCAGGATAAATATTGGCTTCGGTGATACCTGATATTTTATCCAGAGATATTAGAATATCTTGTTTGCTATTTTTATCAATGACACATTCAGCCTCGGCTTCAATTTGGGTGCCACTAAATACAAAGACAGACTGTTGGGCAATGATACGATTATTTTGAAGTTTAGGTTGCCATTGATATAGCAAATATCTATCGTTTTCATCTGGCGTGAGAAAATAATCAATATCTTTTGTGATTAAATCGGGGTTAACCGTTTTTAGTCGGACCATATCGTCATGCCGGACAGCATAGACTTTTCCATTTGCTCCGCCTCTTGGACCCTGCTGACAAGCAAACCAGAGAGCGACTAACGCACTCCGTGAAAAATCTATCAGGCAGGTGGCTGCGCCGAAGTGCTGGAGTTCTGCGAGGAGTTCCAGATCAGAAAGTTGTTGGGCATTTCTTTGATCATGTCCCAGGCTTCGTGCTTTTCCTATCAAATCTTTGTTGATTTTGAGTAACTTACTGGGATTATTTCTGTCAGTTTCTAACAAACGGCGGTAAGCGGATGCCTCTATTTTGTAACTTTCTGTTGAAACACCGCGGAACAGGTATTGTCCATCGCTAAATTGTGCCGCCCATTCTATAAACTCGTTTATGGTTTTAGCAGTGATGTTAGTTTTATCTTCCAAAGTGATTATTTATTCCTATTTGAGTTTGCTTTTCTTTAAATTTAGATAAAACGGGTCAGTAGATTCAGATCAATATCCCACTAAAACAGCGGTGCATCTTGAGTTTTCAAAAGGAGGGTTATTCAGAAAGTTGACAGGTGCCATTAACTTCAAAAATATAAGGAGGCACGTTCATAGCCCGTTTGTGTCGACGCCCTTTAAATTTGACTTCTGCTTGATTGGGATTCAAAAGTTTCAAATTAAATTGAAGTATCTCCTCAACTGTATTTGAGAGTTTCAGGTAAAGAATAGACATTAAACGGGCGCATTTCTCAAATTGGCTTGGTCTATTTCCGATAGATCGGTATAAGAGTGGAATAGGTGATGAAGAAACTTGAAATCCATTCCCACCACGGACAAACATTTCCAATGAAGCTTCGTTGAACAAACCAGCGGGCCCTGTTCGGCTCTGGAAATCTGGTGGGAGTTCGCCTAATTTCTCATCAAGCAGGATACGCCTTGCACGCATTTCAGCCATCTTGTCCGGTGAAAGACTGCCAAATGTCATTTCGCCAAGAGGATTTCCATTTTGTCTGTGTCTTTCTTCGCTGAAAACGGCTTTCCAAACGATTTGAGAACCGGATGCGGTTTCTACAATTTCCTGTGGTTTTACCCACGCGGCATCTTCTCTGAGCGCAAGTGCAATATGAGTATCGCTTGCAAATGCATCATTGATATGTCTTCTTAATGTACGGAGAAAAGCAGTTTCTTCGGGGGATTCTGGAAGCAATTCAAGCGAAATTTCTGTTGAATCCCAACTTGCCTTTTGAACCGGAATGAAATACGACTTTCCATCTTCAGAAACTAACAAGACATATTCGGTTGTATCTTTCTCAACGATTTTGGAAGTCATTCGATCCGTTGCAGCGGTTTTTGGGGTTGTGCCCGATAACTTCATTACTAAAGCTTCATAGACTTCTTCAATAGTTATTGAACGTAAATCAAGATATCCGACTGTGGGAGGAATTCCTGGAATCTCTGTATCGTCAAGACGGACAGGGAGAATGTACTCGCGGTTTTCCTGAAATGCCCTGGCTTGAGCAAGTTGGCGTTCATGGGTTGTCCACAACTTTTGTTCGTAGTATTTAGACAAGAACATGACACTTGTCTAAATACTACGAACAAAAG
>JAPPMR010000852.1 GCA_028818995.1 Candidatus Poribacteria bacterium
GGCAAAAAGTTTTCAACTACTTACCACCGGAGGAACGTTCCCGCGTTCATCTGTTTATCTAATGCGCGGTCCGCACGCATCTGTGGGGGACAGGCTTCAAACAAGCACTTAAAAATGTGATGCTGAGTTGTGTTTGTAGAGGCGAGCTTCCATGGCGTTCATCTTCGTGTGTCCACGTCGGAAGCCTCGCCCTACAAAATACGACTCACATTTTTTGCAAAAGCAGCATAGGGAAACCGAGGTGTGGGAAGGTGGTTCCCTAAAATTTGGGTTAGCTACCCATCCCGGGATGAGAGCTTGCATCCTGGTCGGATGTTCCCGCTTCTTGCTCTTCGTAGAACTTGTATCCGTCTTCGTCTTGGTCAAGTTCATACTGGCGTACAATCTGCTCTGCTTCACGAAGGTAGGGTACATCCCCCTTCGTAATGCTCATATAGGCTTTGAAGCCTTCATAAGCGGCTCCGAATTCACGGATAGAACGGTAGCAAACAGCCTGTTGGTAAACGGCTTCGTTCCGCCATGTAGACTCCGGCGCGAGTTCAAACAGATTCTGGTACGCCTCAATCGCACGTTCGTACTCACCATTTTGCTGATAGAGCGTACCGGTACGATAGAGTGCGTCTGCCGCAGCGAATTTCTTATGCGACAGATCTCTTGCCAATGTCTTGTATGCATTAATAGCACGCGGGTAGTTGCGGAGTTTTTCCCAGTTATTCGCAATCTGCTGGAAATTTTGAACGACCTGGTCGCCCATTCCCATCACCCACATGTCAGCAGGGGTAATTTTCCGTCCGGTCTGTTGGTATTGGACCGCTTTCTTATTGCGATACTTATCAATTTCATCCTTCAAAAAGTTAATTTCCGTCAGAATTTCGGCTGTCTGCTTAAGGAGCGTCCCAGCCTGTGAGGCTTCGTAGGAATCTTCGAACTTCTCAGTGACTGCAACAAAGGCGGGCCATCCACCGAGATAGTCATAAAGCGTGTAAAAATAGACGTTACCAACTTGGAATTGTGCTTGCGATGCTTTGGAATGCTCAGGAAATTCCTCTACCATTCGCTCGTAATTGCGGATGGCTTCGGTATAGTTCTCTAAACTTTCATAAGCGCGCGCGACCTCGTAGAGTGCCTCTGCAGCAATATTAAAGGTCTCATCTGTCGGTGAATTATCGTAAATCGCTTTATAGTTTTGGTATTCAGCCCGCTTCGTCTTGATGATCTCGCGGTTCTTCCGAATATTCGCCGTGCCAGCTTTTGCTTCGTTTGCGTAATATCCGGTGGGATCCAAGGCAACAATGGCTTGGTAATGCTCCGTCGCTTTATCCCAATCGTAGCGACGTTTGTAGATTTTAGCGATCTGGAAATGTGCACGCTGTGCCCATTTTCCTTTTGTGTCGCGTTCAATGACCTCTAAATAGAGAGCCATCGCTCTATCGTAAAGTTCCTGCTGCCTCTGGCGATTCTTCTCCATCTTTTCCTGATCCTCATCGCGCACTTCAACTGTCTCTGCCTCGTCAAACGCGCTGTCGGCGTTTTGCAGCTTAGCACCAAGAGGAATGATACTAATACCGCCTCCGCCGCAACCGAGAATCGTCACTGCAAGAAAAGCGAACGCAAGAATGAGAAGATGGGCTCGATCTATTCGGAGACCGAAGCCGTATGTAAAACGGTTCATTGTGAGTCCTCCTTAGGAAAGTAGAAATCTGCCGGTATGTTTTCAGCCAGAAAGAAAAGCTTAATCAACCGGCTTCCATTCATCGTTCTGAAGATTATAACAAATTTACAAAAAATGTCAATATTTTTTTAAATTTTTTGATCAATTGATTTTCATTAAGGTTAGCGATAAGTTGGAAATGCTCAGCATATCACTATCCAGAAACCACTTCCATTAGCACAACAAAAGCAAACAAGAAACACTTGACAAACATCTGCAAATATGTAAAAATGAAACTCACGTAAAGCGATTGGCACTCCAATTGCCAGATAACATATTCAGTAATATAGATGTGCAGTGTGAAAATTAGTAATAACTAAGGAGACAAACATGGCAGATTACAAAATTGGTGTTGTAGGTGTCGGCAGAATGGGTGCGAATATCGCCCGACATCTCAATGACGAAGGGTTTGACGTGACAGTTGTCTACGACGTTGCAAGTGAACGCGCGCAAGAACTCGCAACAGAAATAGGAGCAACGGCAGCGGAAGAACTTGCGAAGGTCACAGCACTCGCAGACTACATCATCACCGTTGTCACGGATGACGCGGCGATGCGGGCAATTTTCTCGGATGATGCGGACGACAGCCTACTTCAAGGCGCATCTGGCAAAGTCTTTATTAATTGTGCAACAATCAGCCCACAGGTCCACGTGGACATCGAACAACTCGCGGCGGAGCACGGAGCAGAGAGTCTCGAAGGGTGCATGGCGAGCAGCATTACACAAGCGCGCGAAGGCACGCTCTATCTCATGTGTGGCGGTAAAAAGGAAACGTTTGACAAGACACGCGCAATTCTGGATTCAATGAGCATTTCCCTTCGTTACATCGGTGAAGCCGGTCAAGCAGCACAAGTGAAAGCACTCGTTAACATGGTAATGAATATCAACACGGCAGGACTCGCCGAAGGACTCGGCTTGGGTGCCGCACTCGGATTGGATCTGGCGATGCTACAGGAGGTTTTCGCACAAA
>JAPPMR010000831.1 GCA_028818995.1 Candidatus Poribacteria bacterium
ATGATATTTCAGTGATTTAACCCCCTAAATCCCCCTTATCAGTGGGACTTTAAGAAAAAATGCGTAATTCCTGTAATATACATTAACTAAAAATTCTTAAAACTGAATAACCCTAAGCTTAATTTGCAAAAAGTTTGAAAAAAGTTGAATTCTATAATTTTTCAGTTTTCGAAAATTTTGGCGGTGAGAGCGGATTTTAGTATAACCATGTTTTTAGTCTGATTATACATTAGGGAGTCTATATACCTCTTTTTCGAATCGATGGAAATAAAATAGGCAGCTGCACTACAGAGTGCAACTGCCTCTTAAGGTTGAAACCGTGCTTCCTTCACACATTGGGTATCCATTGGTATGCATAGAAACACGTCACGCGCGGGTTGATGGTGACTAATTTTCAAACACAAATACGACAACAAGGTTTTTCTGCAAGTTACGATCCTACACAAAACTTGCAGAAAAATAGAGAAATACTTGAAAACTCAACCTGAAACGAACACAATTTGTCCAAACTTTAGTATAGTTAGAAAATTACCGAATTTATTTTTTAACCCCTTACCCCCTTATCAAGGGGAATGCATAAGTCCTGTTAAATTATTTAGATTGATGGAAGTTTGAAAATTTACCCCTTCACAACACCAATCGGGCGGAGGCGCGCAACGCGGCGTGACAACCCTGCTTCGTCAACAACACGGACGACCTCATCAACATCTTTGTAAGCCTCAGATACCTCTTCCTGAAGAGTCCGCTTACCTTCAGCTCGCACATAAATACCTTGTGCTTCAAGGTCCGCTTGGATAGACCTGCCTTTGGTTAGGTCAATTGCTTTGCGCCGCGAGAGCACTCTACCTGCACCGTGGCATGTTGTCCCCCATGTCTCTGCCAT
This sequence comes from Candidatus Poribacteria bacterium, assembly GCA_028818995.1. The sequence continues at coordinate 884 of JAPPMR010000831.1, forward strand.
TGCACCCGGATTGCCGACAAGCACATAAGAAGCAGTCCCCATATCACCAGGTATCAACACGGGTTGTCCAACCTTCTGGTATTTATCGGGAATCTCTGGATGTCCTGCGGGGAATGCGCGGGTTGCACCTTTGCGGTGAATGAATAACTCGCGTTCCTTACCATCAACTTTATGTTTTTCAAACTTCCCGATGTTATGTGCTACATCGTAGACGAGTTCTAAACCGAGTTCATCCTCAGTTGTGTCAAAAAACTTCATAAAGGTCTGGCGGACGAGATGCATGATACATTGCCGATTGTTCCACGCATAATTTGCGCTACATGCCATAGCGGTGATGTAATCTTTGCCTTCTGGTGAGTTTATTGGTGCAGAAGCAAGTTGCCTATCAGGAAGGTTAATGCCGTATCTCTCAGCAACTTGTACCCAACTTTTGACATGCTCATCACAAATCTGATACCCAAAACCACGTGAACCTGTATGGATCATGACGCATATATTGCCCTCACGCAATCCCATTGCATCGGCAGCTTCCCGGTAAAAGATACGATCAACTGCTTGCACCTCAAGAAAATGATTACCAGAACCGAGTGTGCCGAGTTGATTTTTTCCACGTTCTAATGCCCGTTGACTGGCAGCATCAGCGTTTGCGTGTTCAAGATAGCCTGTAGCCTCAGTAAATTGTAGGTCATGTGGGTGACCATATTCACGTTCAATTGACCAACTTGCACCTTTTTCCAGCATTTGTCGTTCTTCTTGAACTGTGAGACGAATCTTCCCCTTAGAACCGACACCACACGGCACATTTTCAAATAACTTGCCGACAAGCGATTTTGTCTTACCTTCCAGTTGTGAGATGTCGAGATTTGTCCGCACAAGGCGAACGCCGCAATTGATGTCATATCCGATGCCGCCGGGAGAAACGACTCCATCTGCTTGTGGGTCGGTTGCTGCAACACCACCGATAACGAAGCCGTAGCCCCAATGCAGATCAGGCATCGCGAGAGAGTGTTTTACAATGCCGGGCAGATGTGCAACGTTCGCCACCTGTTGTAAAGCCTCATCGCTTTTCGCTTGGTTTAAAAGTTTTTCGTTGGCGTAGACAATGCCGTCTACACGCATTCCCTTCATATAACTTTTTGGGATGCGCCAACGATATTCATCTATTTTTTGGAGTATTACGTTTTGTTGTGCCATCCTTTAGCTCCTTTAGGTATAAGATGAAATCACGAAATTGGTGATAATTCTGGTAAATCAATCCATTTGCGGGATTTCCAAGATTCCATCCCTTTTTCTGCCAATTGAACGCCCTTTGCACCTTCAAGCAGTGTCCATGGGAACGGTTCATCTGCCACGACATGACGTAGGAATAACTCCCACTGTGCTCTAAAAGCGTTCTCGTAGGTCTCTTGTTCAGGTATTTTGAGCCATCCATCAAAGAATTTGATCGGTTGTTCAATATCAGGATTCCAAACAGGACGCGGTGTGCCAGAGAGTGGTTGAATCCAGCAATCTCTCAAGCCAGTAACAGCGGATCCGTTTAAGCCATCTACTTGTATTGTCAGCAAATCGTCGCGCCTAACACGAACTACCCAGGATGAGTTAAAATGCGCAATAATACCATCTTCTAATTCAAAGGTCGCATACGCAGCATCTTCTGCAGTACATTGATACGGCTTGTTTTCCTCGTCCCATCGTTGTGGAAGATGCGTGGTTGCTATACAAGATACTCCCTTGACAGCACCGAAAAGGTTGTCTAAAACATATCGCCAATGGCTAAACATATCGAGGATAATGC
>JAPPMR010000952.1 GCA_028818995.1 Candidatus Poribacteria bacterium
ATTCTGTACCGCTTGTTGTACAGATAATTTTTATTCACATCGAGCAGAGGGGGGACAAACAGGAAGGATGTTTTCATTTATACAACTCATCCACGCAAATTAAGAATATCATCCTATTACTTGAAAAATTACTAAACCTTTGTCAAGGCAAATTGCTGTAGAATACTTCGGGCTATGGAGTGAAACAAATTTGCATTGCTGGCAAAAAAATGGTATCATTAAGTGACCGGAGTACGCCTTCGGTCTGGGATCAAAGTGAGAATTGAAATGCGTTCCATTTTCACATCGTTATCTATCTTAACGAGTATTATAGGTCTTATTTTTATCATACGGGGTTGTGTCCATCCTGCGAAATATCAGAAAGAGTTGTCTAAGGAAACATCAACCGCTGTAAGAGTAACCCAAGTTTACACTGAGGCTACTCATGTTGTTGTAGTCGGTATCGGAATCGTTTGTTTTGGGATATTGATAGCCGTAATAGGAACACTTTTTCACGTTGACGACTGGAAAAATCTGTATTCACGCTTAATTCGTAAAACAGAGAAGAATCTATCGGGTAAGGATGAAACTGAAACCTTACAGCGTGAGGAGAATGGGAATTGAATCAGATTGCTGAAAACCTTGCAAGTGTCAAGGAACGTATGGCGGCGGCGGCAGAACGGTGTGGTCGTCCACCAGATTCAATTAAGCTTGTTCCAGTTACAAAAGGGCGTTCAATATCAGAGATTCAATCGCTCCTTGCTGCTGGTGCTACAGATATAGGTGAAAACCGTATACAGGAAGCACAACAGAAATACGATCCAATTCGCACTTTTTTGGCAGCATCAAACACGCTAAAGTGTGATTGGCATCTTATTGGGCACTTGCAGAGAAATAAGGTTAAGTCCGCTTTAGAAATATTTACTCTGATCCATTCAGTAGACAGTTTGAGGCTTTTAGCTGAGATAGCGCGCCGCGCAGAAATCCTAAAACAACACACAGACATTTTAATACAAATAAATACGACTGGCGAGGAAAGCAAATTCGGTTTAGATTCGGAAGATGTGTTCGGTTTTATGGAAAAGTCATTGTCATATTCCAGTGTGCGTGTTGTTGGATTAATGACAATGGGAGTGTTAAGTCCTTCTCCAGAAACAAATCGTCCAGCTTTTGCTTTGTTGAGAACCCTTTCGGATAGGATAAAGGATGAGAAATATCCGGGCATAACAATGCAATACCTCTCCATGGGGATGACAGACGATTTTGAAATTGCAATTGAAGAAGGAGCGAATCTTGTTAGGATTGGTAGGGCAATCTTTGAAACCACAGTTTAATCTTTACGTATTTTGATTAGAATTTGTTAGGAGTGAAATGGTGGTAGATAACCAGAAATTGGGTGTGATTGGTGTTGGGAAAATGGGCGGTATCATAGTTAGGAGTATAGTAGATCGCTTGCTACCAGCACAACAGATTTGTATAACTGATCTGGACAAAAATCTGGTAACCCAACTGTGTGATGAAAAGGGTGTGAACGCTGCATCAGATATTGACGAGTTAATACAAGAGACAGATGTTATTCTATGTGCAGTTCCACCTGTAGCTGTACCGCACATCGTACCACAAGTAGCGCACAACTTATCACCGCCACAATGGATTGTAAGTATAGCGGCAGGGGTTACAACTGAAACCCTTGAATCGTATTTTGAAACGCCACCTCCAATTGTTCGTGTGATGCCGAATATAGCGGCTTCCGTTGAAGCGGCTATATCTGTTTTGACAGCAGGTAGCACTACAGAAGTGGAGCATCTTAATTTTACAAAGAAGTTATTTGACACTTGCGGAACAACATTAATAATGGAGGAACGCCACCTGAATGCGGTTACTGCAGTCAGTGGGAGTGGTCCTGCTTATGTAGCCCTTTTTGTAGAGGCGATAGCGGATGCGGGCGTACATGTTGGTCTGCCTCGTCAGGACGCACAAACTCTGGCAATACACACTGTTTTGGGAGCAGCAACAATGTTGTCGCATTCACAAGATCATCCAGCTGTCCTCAAAAACCGAGTGACAACACCCGGCGGGACAACAGCAGCTGGGCTCCATGCACTTGAACGAGGAGGATTGCGCGCAACACTTGCAGAGGCAATACTTGCTGCAACAGAACGGGCAAAACAACTCGACACTGCAAAATAGGAAAAGACATATAACGTAATGGATCTGCTTGCTTATATTATCAGTCGGTTACTTAGAATTTATATGCTGATTGTCTTCGTAAACGTGTTTCTCTCATGGATTGTATTTGGCACGCAAAATCTAACCGTTCGGGGAATCTATAGGTTAACAAGTCAAATTGTTGAGCCGGTTTTGCAACCGATTCGCAATGTGCTTCAACCAATGAGTCGAAATATAGGAATTGATTTTTCACCGATGGTGTTGTTATTCCTTTTATACATTCTCACCAGTATATTATAAATTTTAACATAAAATTGTTTCTACAGTTCTGCCCAATTTAGATCCGGTGTACATTGCGAATACATTTGCCGGAATAACATCAAATTATGAAAAAGGCAAATTCTCCATCAAAGGACACCACAACTAAACGTTCTAAGGGTAAATCAGAGAATAAAGCCCTAACATCTGCTCCTACCGAGAACGTTGTACACAATCCCCACGAATCAGAGATTCTCAAATTG
>JAPPMR010001003.1 GCA_028818995.1 Candidatus Poribacteria bacterium
CGTGTTACTGCAGCAGGGGCAGGACAACAAAGTGTCTTCGGTGCTACTATTACAAATGGCACTGTTACACAAGTTTCTCCAACAGAACTCGGTAAGAAGTATATACCTTCTCTGAAAAAATGGACTTCGAATCGTGCTTCAGGTCTTGCTGTCTTGAAACAAAACGAATTTGAGTTTGAAAGTTATGCAGACAACGGTGTTAATGCGGATCCGATTGCTTACAGAACGAAAGACATGAAAGGATGGTTTATCAATTTCCATACTTCGTGTTGTGGCACTGTGATACCACCACATGAGCAGATCTCGACAGAATATGCCGAACTCATTTCAAACCGCTTTGCTGAATCACTATCGGTAGACCCTACGAGGAAAATGAGCATCATTTGGGGGCAGTTAAAATCCGCTCAGTAGTTAACCTTATAGTCCGTAGTCACAATCTTCTGATTGCGGCTACGGAAACCACTAAACTATTGGGATTTAACATTTTTCTTGACATTTCTGTTCAGAGGTGTTATAATTAAAAAGTAAATGTAAATGATTTCAAAGCACCCGTAATCTTTAGCAAAATGGGTGTAATAAAATTAAATGAATTATAAAAAAGCGTTGAAAGGGAGGAGTAAGTCCTCCGGGCTTGCAAGAGAGGAAGACTCATTGGCTGAAAGGTCTTCTCAAGTTCCTACGACTGAAGGTCGCCCTGGAGCTGCTAATCTGAACAACTGTAGGAATGATTTCCGAATCTTGATAAGTAGGATTAGTCGGTGTGATGTCCGTTATCGCATCCCAAGAGTGCTTTCCTTGAGAACAAAGGAAAGAATTGGAGTGGTACCACGGTAAGGTTATTTATAGATCCTTCTCGTCTCCAAAGTGGAACGAGAGGGTTTTTTACTTTTAATGGGTTATACGGCACAGAGGAATGTGTCTACTACCGTTTATGAGGGAAATTGACATGGAACTTTCAGGAGCGCGAATCCTGGTTGAAGGTCTCAAACGTGAAGGTGTCGAATATATCTTCGGTGTGAACGGTGGCGCGGCAATGCCGATTTTCGATGCCCTGTACGACGAAACAGAAGTAAAATTGATCCCGATGCGGCATGAGCAGGGAGCGTCTCACGCTGCGGATGGATATGCGCGCGCCACTGGAAAAGTCGGAGTGGCACTGGCAACATCCGGTCCTGGTGCAACCAACCTCGTTACTGGAATCGCAACTGCGTATATGGATTCTATCCCGATGGTAGCGATTACTGGACAGGTTTTCACTCACTGGATCGGAAGCGATGCCTTCCAAGAGTGTGATGTTATCGGCGTAACCCGACCAATCTGCAAACATAGTTATCTTGTCAAAAGTTGCGATGAGATTGCAGATGTCACCGCAGAGGCATTTCACATTGCCAGAACAGGAAAACCAGGTCCTGTTATCATTGACATTGCTAAAGATGCTCAGAAAAATGAAACCCTGTTTCAGTATCCAGAAACAGTTGATATTCGCAGTTATAAACCCCAAGTGCATGGTGATTCAACACAAATTGCAAAAGCTGCAGCGTTAATTAAGGAAGCAAAACAGCCGATGCTTTATGCAGGCGGCGGGGTTGTGCTTGCCAATGCAAGCGAGGAGCTCCGAGAGTTAACCCTTAAAACACAGATTCCTATCACCGTCACATTGATGGGACTCGGCGCGTTTCCCGAAACACATCCGTTGGCGATGGAGATGCCCGGCATGCACGGTTCTTGCTGTGCAAATTATGCTTTCACTGATGCTGATCTTGTTATTGCCATCGGCGCAAGGTTTGATGACAGAGTTACTGGAGACCTTGACAAATTCGCACCAAACGCTAAAAAAATCCATATTGATATTGACGCATCCTGTATTGGAAAAAATGTACCAGTAGATGTTCCAATTGTTGGTGATGCAAAGAACATCCTTACCGAACTAAATAAGCAGGTTGACACAACAGATATTGATCCGTGGCGCACTCAAATTCAGGAATGGAAACAGAAATATCCATTTGAATATGAGCAAAAAGCCAATAAGGTAATGCCACAATATGTCATAGAGCAGATTTATGAACATTATAGTGACGCGATTGTTATAGCGGATGTTGGACAGCACCAGATGTGGGCGGCACAATACTTCAAATTTACCGAACCGCGTCAGTGGCTTAATTCTGGTGGTCTCGGCACGATGGGCTTTAGTTTGCCAGCTGCAATTGGTGCACAACTCGGATGTCCAGACAAAACCGTTGTCAATATCAATGGCGATGGATCTTATATCATGACCATACAAGAATTGGTGCCTGCAATTACGATGAAATTGCCACTTAAAATCTTTATCATCAATAATATGTATTTAGGGATGGTGCGTCAATGGCAGGAACTTTTCCATGACAAACGTTACTCCGCTGTGGATTATCACGACAACCCTGATTTCGCATTGCTTGCGCAGGCATTCGGAGCAACTGGTCTCCGTGTTGAACACCCTGAAGATGTCGAACCCGCATTGCTGAAGGCAAAAGGGATTAATGATGGTCCTGTTGTCATTGATTTTATTGTTGCTGAAGAGGAAAATGTATTCCCGATGGTACCCGCAGGAGAAGGACTTGGGGATGTTATTCGCGGACTTTCTTAGTCTTAATAGTGGTAGGCGCGTTTTGTAAACGCGCCGTTCATATC
>JAPPMR010000098.1 GCA_028818995.1 Candidatus Poribacteria bacterium
TTTCTACGGACTTATCATCAAAGTATTGATAGTATGTCAGCGTTCCTGTAGACGACAATTCTTCGCTTTGATTTCTAACAACAGCGGAAAGTGTAAAAGATTCACCCGCATCCAAGACATTTTTGTTTACTTCAAGGGCATCAACAACTAAATCAGATGCCTGTTGCTCAGGTGTATCAGGGGTCGGTGTCCGTGTTGTATTAGCAGGTGTGTTAGTGGTGACCGAACGCGGCGTTCCTTGTGTATTACCCGTCGGACCTTCAGGGGCAGCCTGCTGCCCTGGTGTATTACCCGTCGGACCTTCAGGGGCAGCCTGCTGTTCCTGCGGAATCTGTATGACTTCCGGTAAGGGATCTGGGTTTGGATCGGTTGGTGGCGGCGATGATGATGCTTCAACTGTCGTAGTTCCACTTATAGATTGACCATTGGCCACCGTCGCTGTGACCGTGTACGTTCCGGAGGAACCGCTCCCCGTAATCAACGAGGTACTCGCCTTTCCGTTGCTATCCGTTGTCGCGCTTGTCGCACTCAGCGACACAGTCCCATCGTTTGGACTCACGCTAAACGTCACCGTTTCACCTGATGCATGGCGATAGCGCCCAACGTTCTGTACCAATTTCTGTACATGAGCAGTAAACGTTCTGCTCTCACCTGGATTGAGAGGAAAAACACCATTAGCAACTTCCATGCCGAGGAAAAAACCTGATGGTTTGTTTGGGTTATGAACTGACCTAGTTGACCTGCTTACAGATTTACCACCGTCCAATGTCGCTGTGACGCTGTAACGTCCTGAGGCATTACTCCCCAATACCAGGGTCGTCCGGGCAGCTCCGCCCCTATCGGTTGTCGCGCTTGTGGGACTTAACGACGCAGTCCCATTATCTGGACTCACGCTAAACGTCACCGTTTTACCTGATACGCCCGTCCCATCTTTATAATTCTGAAGCCAGAAAGTAAACCCAACCGATTCACCAGGCTTGTAGGTGCGCTGATTATTCATGGCCAGACCTAGCTCGGCACCATCTGACGCAACAGTAACTGGCACCGAATAAGAATCACTTTGGCCATTGTCAAGCTTCGCCCAGACTACATACTGGAAGGCTGATGTATCACTCGGAACCGATAGCGTCGTTTGTGCCTGTCCGTTGCTATCAGTTGTCGCGCTTGTGGGACTTACCGACGCAAATTCATCGGCCGTAAGCTCACCGTCCCGCGTCACACTAAATGTCACTGTTTGACCTGATGCTGGATACCCATTCTCTTGAACTTTAACAGTCAATGTTATGCTTTCACCGGGGATGATGGTCCAGGGAGGATCAGATCTCGATAGGTCAACGGAGAAGTCTGCCATTGCCACGAATGGCATTAATAAGCAAACGAAAAATAGGAATGTAAAACCAATCAGTTGCTTTTTCATAATTTTTTTACCCCATATATTAGACCCTACAATAGTTTAATTGTGGGAACTTGTTCATCCATTCAACTTTTTAGGTAGAAAGCAGTTAATAAAGAGATATTATTAGGCAACGCGTTCACCTACGGATGCCCGCATCTCATAAGTAAGAGCATGACAATATCCGAATACTTAAAATCTCAAAACTGCTTTGATATACGTGTTTTGGGGTGAGTGTTCTCTATACGGGGAGTGCTTCTGTAAGAGAAACGAAGACGACGGGAATCCGTCATCGCACTTCGTAGTGATGGCAATCTTTCCGTATAGGTGCTGGTTTCCATTTTATAGATGACACACAAAGCGTGTTATCTGATACAATAGAAACCAGTGCTGTCATACCTGTTCTATGGCAGTGCGAAGCGTCGCGGGTGCGGGAACACCTGCGGCGCACTAACGAAAATGTAACTGCCATCCTTTATTGTAATAAAAACGCGAAAAAATGTCAAGTCAAAAACGTAAATTTACGATGCCTATTATTACATTTAGGAATGTGCTATACTCTTTGAAAACTACTTTTGGAGAAACACAATGAAATTTTTCACTTTTTCACTACTTATTATCGCTGTTGTTTTCACACTCGGTTGCGCTGAAAATAGATTAGATGTTGTTCTTAACCAGTTAGACCGACCCACCTACGAAGTTGTCGACGATGCTGCATTTTGTTACGATCATTTAGAGCAGGATATTGAGTTTTACTACCTCGCCCTGGATAAACTCTGTGTGGATTTGCTAATAACTGGAAAGACCCTTGACGAGCTGGCTGTTGATACGACTGTTACTGACATCTTGGCGGATACCGAGTCGTATCACGGTGAGTACGTAGAGCTTGAGGCTTTTGTAATTTTCAAAAACGATGCAGGTATAGTGATTGCAGATGTGAACAATGATCTCACCAATAATACCCTTGTTATCATTGAGAGTGGCACAGAATATATTGACAGTCTCACGCGGGGCAGTAAATATAAATTTCTGATTCAAGTTATCATCGCTGATACTGTTAACGGCGGGCGACTTCTGGATGAACCGATAGCAATTGAGGACGAATGATTTCCGCTCACATTTCAACGGCGGTTTACTTTTCCTTGTCGTTGTGGAAATGTGCCAGTGATTTTTTTTGTAATCTGCAACTTTCTATGAAAAACAACCTAATTCCTCCTTAAGCGGATTTCACCGGCAGCGGCGCGCAATTTCAGTAACGGTCCGCCGCCGTTAA
>JAPPMR010000603.1 GCA_028818995.1 Candidatus Poribacteria bacterium
CTCACTCTGCGGAAGCCCTCCTCAAATCCGTGTTGGAACATGAGTTCTAATGCATTTTCAAGGCCTTTAGAGGTGGTGCCCTGCTTCAATGAACGTTTTGACAGAAATTGTTGAGTGAATTGCCTTGCAAGTTCTCGTGAGACCTCTCTATCTGCCATTGTCTCAAACTCTTCGCGCTGCCGCATGCTGTCATGAAACCTTTCAAACTCCGCTTTTGCGATTTCACGTGCGGCGGCTTCACGAGCTGCCTCACGACGCGCCGCGTTCGGATCCTGTGTGGTCTCTTGCGTTTCGCTAGCTTGCCTTGTTTCATAATCTCTCAGCCAGTCCTTAGTCGCAGTCTTTCCAGTGACTTCTTGAAAGTTCTCTGGCGTGAGCTGAATATCCTCAATTTCTTTCGAATGAGATGGCGCGTGCAGTAGATCCTGTAGTGTCACAACCGGCGGTGGATCCGAAAGCACATTGTAATCTTCATCTACGTAGACAATCTCTCTATCCTCCGGTTCAATCCCTTTGTTGCCGAGATCCTCCAACTGTTTTCGTGTCAACACCGCCCCAAAAGCGTCTACACCACCATATTTATCTCGGTGAACATACGTCATGTTATCCATTACAGGTAGATACACATCCGGATGACTGGCAGGGAAATAAACTGTCACACTTCGTTCTTGATTTGCTTTGGAGACTTGTTGAATGATGCTATTTTCCCAGACTTTGCGTTCAATAAAACCTTCTTCATATTCGGCGAAGTTCGTCGTGACAGGTATACCGTAGCTGCCCGAACGCCAATCGTCAGGGCGATCCTTCCGATACAGCAACATATCCCGCAACTTCATCCAATACACGTAATCAGAACCGTCTTTGATCACTGCACCTTTATCTAGCACACGTTGCAGAAAAGCCTCACGCGGATAGGTCTCTTCCATTTCCGCAGCGCGAGGGAAACTGTTCTCATACTGATCGTCAAATTCTGCCATAATCGCCGCTGTCGTCTGGGGCCCTTCATAATACTTAGACTCCTCCAGATAGGACAACTCTATTGCAGTGGATGGAACGGGATGATTTTTCTTTTTATAACGCCGCGCTTGCGCCATCCAATGTTGAGTGTAGATATTACGTCTATGAGTGAGCTCATCAGGGGTTAATATTAATCCGTTTTCTACGCGAAAACCCAGGTCTATCTCTGTAAGTGTTTTTACCCATTCGTCCCAGCTCGCGATCGGTTGATTTCTATACGCCTCGCGTTTGGCAGGGTCCGCAAGCGGGTGCAGCAACGTGCGGTCCTCGCCTGGCTTCGCCTTTGTTGAAATACGCGTGTTGGGATGATGGGGCAATACACGCTCTTGGACAACATCAGACGAAACAGAAGAATCGTCGGACGAAAAAAACGTCCGGTAGAACAACATTCCCATAGCTGCCACTATCCCTAAAATAAAAATCATGGGAATAACATTTTTTTGTAACATGTGTTAACTCCTTTAATTTCTAATGAACCCCGATGGTGCAAAAGCACACCACCAGGGAATAAGTGGACAACAATATTAATTACTACTTGTACCTGACGAGTAAGATACAGAATTACTAGAACTATGCCCTTCAAAGTTAAAATCCAGGCATGCTTCTGTATCCGCGGGGACGTATGCAAAAGTTGCGCCCACCGAACGTGATTGTCCTGTCGGTGAAACCTCTTCCACTTTATAGAACACCCTTGTCAATTTCTTGTTTTCCTTATACTTCTTGCCATCTGTGTGCGTCCAGATGTAATGCCCTGTGGCCGATAACCCTCCGCTATAGACAACACCACTCACTTCTGCTGTAGCGGTGAGACTCGCCCCAGCCTCGTGTCCAGTTTGCTCCTCTTGCTCTACTGCTATCCCAGTAACATCATACCACTTATCCGCCTTAAGCTTGGCGGTAAGTGTTCGTTCCTGATTTTTGTTCGATTTTTTATCTCCCTCATAAGTATGACTCTGCCCACAAGAAGAGCACACAGACACAGAAACTTTTTTTCGCCATGCTAGCACATTCGCAGTGCCACCGTATATACCAGAAGTACCCGCGGCTACTTCGGCTTCAACAAAAGAAGACATTCCATAGATAGACGGATCCACATTAGCGTAAGCTCCATAAGGACCCGCGGCTAAAGAGGCATTTAAAAACCAACCTCTCCCCATTTGCGTGTCTCTTGACTGCTGATCATAATCAGGTTGTGCTTCTTGTTCAATGTCCACCGAACTATTAGTATAAGATTTAGAATGTCCATCATTATCATCTGACCATTCACATATCCCTTCGGTTATTGGCAGAAGTGTCAATCCTGCCAACGCTACAACGGACAAACATGTAAGAGTTAAAGTTATCGTTAAATTCTTAAAACGCATTTTCAATCTCCTTATATTATCAGTGGACTGTTAGGTATTTCCCACAGTCCATTTTCGTTATAAAATGCAGTGTCTTTTGACACCTTACTATTACAAAATAATAACAGGAGACATGATGTACAATACCATGTTCTCGTGTTATTTTCAAAGAAAAAAGTCGCATCGCTGTCCAAGAATGACGCAATGCAACAACAAAAGCCCGCAACGGAGGACGCCGTGCGGGCACAAAAAAATCGCAGCATATAAATTCTGCGATAAGACCTTGTAATATATATATAATTAACG
>JAPPMR010000403.1 GCA_028818995.1 Candidatus Poribacteria bacterium
GTGCCTTTTGGCAGAAAGGTTATACAGATTGGGGTATTCGAGATGACGCTGCATTAAATAACAAGTTGATGATAAAAATCAGAGTCCTTTTTCACAATTTATCTCCTTTGTGGGTTAACAAGGTATCTATTTGGGAATTATAGTCTATAACATTTGGATAAAATGCATTATTCCCTGCCAAACATTTATTTGTATGCGTATTGATACGGGATCGCATTGTTTATCCCAGCATTGTAACCGTTGTTTGGCGGTTGGTAGGGAACGCGTCGGGTTGACGCGTCAAACAATCCCTACCTAACAATGCTGAAGTTAAGTATACTACAAAAAATTATGAATGTCAAGAGCTAACATTACAGACTTATTTTACTCTAAAGAATTGGTAGATTCAATTAGTTACTTGAAGAATCTGCCATCAAATAAAAGAGAACATAAACAAGGGTCGCTCCTGCACAACATGTTGCAGCTTGTCGTATTTGTCTACCTTCTGTTGTTTCTTTTAAAATCCCATCTTGCATTTATATCACCTCAATTTTAGTCGTGCCCATTGCGTTGTAAGTTTGCCTTTAGGGTGTATAGCAAGGTTATTGTCTTGCTTTTCCTCATCATTTGGTAAGCAGTTTGGACAAGGTTTTATTTCAGGGGTTTCGCCTTCATCTTCTTTCTCTATCGTGATAAGGTCATCAGCAGGAATGTTTTCAGGGTTTTTGTTAATAATGACGGGGTTGGGGTCATGTTCTTTTTCAGGAATGGTGATATTCCTTATATCTTTTACGATATGATTGCCGTTTATGTCCATAATTTGAAACCACACATCATCACCATTTTTTAGCCAGTGTCGTGATACTTCTATTTCAGCAACAGTGTTGTTACCTTCAAGAGGACTGCTACCGACTGCGAATGCACCTGCGTTCCGACACATTTGTGCATGATATAATCCGCTGTTACTACGCACGACGGCTTTAAATAAAATTCTGAAAGCACTTATACGTTTAGCACCAACATAAACAAGAAATTCAGGTATATCTGTTCTGATGTGTGTATCATTGAAAAAGTGATGCCTGTCTAACCATCGTGCTTCGTAATCCAATAATATGTCGTTTCCTGGCCCCATCACGGCATTTGGAACATCTGTATGATATAATCCGAAAGCGTGCCCTAACTCATGAGCAACTATTGAGACATTTAATTGATTGCCCGCAATCACTGCGTTTCCGCCTGTGCGCCAACCTGTAATAGCCCAACCGATACCGAGAGCTACGTTATCAACTAAGTGTAATCCGCCCACAATGAAAATGTGTGCTGTGTCTTGTGAATTTACATTTTCCGATCTGAATTCAAAAGGAATTTCCTTTATCATTTCTTGGTATGTTTGGGCAGCATAATGCTGAATCTTATGATTGCCCTTGATTTCATGAATCACAATGTTGCCACTGCCATCTTCTTGATAGTCAAATGTTTTAAATCCGTATTTGTAGAGTTCCATCTGCACACCGTAGAATTCTTGAACTTGCCTCATTATATCTTGAAGATTATCAGGTTGTGCTGGAGCGTCTGTTGGCTGGAAATAGATAACACGGACTTTAAATTGCTCTATTGCATCAGAACTAACTGAAAATAAGATGAAAGTTAGCAATGATAGTATAATTAAACAATACTCTTTTCTTCTCATCATAGTCTCCTTTATTATGATTATGCTCTTACTAAACATTATTTTCTCCTTGTAGAATTAATCAGAAAATCTTTCTAATATTGAACGACCAAAAGATAAACCAATCATACCTCTTGCTCCAACATTTTCAAGATAATCTGCTCTTAAAAATAACGACCCCGAATTTATATAGAAATCTTTGGGATATATATAATTTAGTAATATCATGAATGATATTCCGCCTGTAGTTTCATTTTTATACTTGCTTTGGACTTCTATATCTTCTACACTGCCATATCGGTCATAAAGCGTTATAGTTTCTTTGTATTCTACTATAGCATCTGACCAAACGGGACCTGTTGAAATCTGAAGTAGATGCTCTTTACTTATCCAATAACTAAAAAATGGAAACTGTATTGTGCCAGAAAGATGACTGTGATCGGTATGATATTCTAATGCACCTAAAATCCCTACTCTATTATAGTAATTAAACCAACTTTTTTTGTGGGTATGTTTCAACTCTAAATTCACAAATCCTATTATACCAATAGCTGGATTCTTCTGATTTTCATCTGCAAAACCTTGAATACCACTATATGCTATTTGTGTCCAATCTTCTGCGTAACCTATTGATGAGAACAAAATCGCCAAAACAAAAAATATTACAGCCAAATTTTTAAAAGCAAACATGCTGATTCTCCTATTGGTGGGATAAGGAATAGCTTGCTATCCCTTGCCAATGAAAAATCAGCATGTTTCTGTAGAAATGTCTATCAATTTCAGTTACTTGATCCTAAACAGAATTTTTGTTAGGTTCAGGCTACATGATATTTTTTTGACAAACAAACCTAATTATGCTACAATTTAAATTAGCGAGGGATAGCAAAACTATTCCTTGTGATTCAATTTGTTTGCAGGGTTTTTCTTTGCGGGATAACCCTGCAACTTCACTTATAAATGATAGTTTTAAATTGACAAAATGTCAAGAAAAAATCATCGTATGGTGAGTCACCCGT
>JAPPMR010000199.1 GCA_028818995.1 Candidatus Poribacteria bacterium
CCTGAATAGCGTTTAACGTCTTGATTCTTGCCGCGGGGTCATCTTTAGATTGCACCTGCGCGAAAACATCGGTGCAAGTCCCAGTTCCGACAAAGAGGTAAAATGTTATAATTGGTACTGATATTGAAATTCGCTTTAAGTAAGTGATTGTTTGTAGCATTTAAATCCTTATTATCAATGTAACACTGCCTAATCAATAGTTCTGTTGTTTTCAAAACTTGTTGAGAACCGGAGTTCTCTTCTACCTTAGAGGTGAACTTCTACCTTATGTTTTTGTTAAGTAAGGCATCATATCCCATAAATAGATGACACCGTCAAAACCTCCGCTTGCCAAAAGTGTGCCATCAGGAGAAAAGGCAACCGATTCTACATCACTCTTATGTCCAGAAAATTCTACAACCAGCTGTGCTGTCTCCACCTGCCATATCTGAATCTTTGCATTTTTTCCCCTACCACCAACAGCGAGAAGCGTACTGTTCGGCGAAAATACAAATGACTCAACCCTTACTGTTTCAAATGTCACATTTTTCTCCCACGTCTTTGTATCCCATAGGTAAATCGTGTTTTCAGATGTTGTGGCAAGATAGTTGTTATCAGATGAAAATGTGACGACTTTGACGAGATCAGGATGTTCAAGGATAGCAATCTCCTCTCCCGTTTCAACTTCCCAGACCCTTGCAGTCTGGTCAATAGGGCTCCCTTCTGGAGAAATGAAATAAAGGATTCCATCTTCTTCCTGCATTTCAAAATTCCGACCTCCTCCACTTGCCAGAAGAACTTCATCAGGTGAGAATGCGACATCATACACTGCTCCTACATGGCCAGTAAACGTCCGCAAATGTTCTTGTGTTGTGATATTCCAGAGATTAATCTCTCTATCCAACCCTCCCGTAGCTGCAAGCATTCCACTTGGAGAAACAGCGGCGGACACAACCTTTGCCTGATGGTCGAACACAGCTTTTTGCTCATCATCTATCAATAGTATTGCTGCGTTTCCGGAACGACTTAATCCAATATAATTGCCTTCGGTTGAAAACGTTAAGGATTTCGCTTGCCCCACATCTCTATCAATTGTCTCAATGTCTGTTCCAGATTCAATATCCCATACCTTGACAGCAGAAAGCTCTGTCATGCCAATTAAGTGTTTCCCATCCGGTGAAAAACTGACAAGCCAACTGTACCAAGAGCGTGGATGAGTGAATGGAAGATCTCTTGCGCCTCTATTTGTCCATCTTCCCTCTTCAAGAGATGTTGAAGTCCCATCCGCAATACAGCGGACATCAGTGCCACCCTCCGAAAAACGAGTTGCCATATATCTGTTATCTAATGAGAAGGTAATAGATGTTGCAGATTTTTTATGGGAGAAGCCCCATATTGCTTCACCGGTTTGAAGATCCCACAGCATCGTGCAACCACCTCTACTGTCCACAACTTGCTCCGCTGTGGCAAAAAACTTTCCATTTTGGGAAAAGGCGATACAATTAATACCTTCATTATTAAAGGGTATATCATCTCTCGATTCAAATCTGATTTTTACCTCTTTCTCCTGATGACTGAAACACCAACGCCTCTCACCTGTTTCAACATTCCAGATATTGGCTGTGCTATCCCAACTTGCCGTTGCCAAAAGAAATCCATCCGGAGAAAAAGCTACTGAAGACACATAACCGTCATGAGAAATTGTCCAGCGCGCTTCACCCGTATTAATATCCCACAAGACACCTTTACCATTCCGAGTGCCAGCTGCTAAAAATTTTCCGTTCGGAGAAAAAGCTACTGAAGACACATAATCCATTTTATCGAAAGTAACAAGTTCCGTTCCAGTAGCAACGTCCCATACTGTTGTCATACCATCCCAATCACCTGTGGCAAGTTTAGTGCCGTCATGAGAAAAAGTAACAACTGAGAGAAGACCTGTTCCCTCCACAGCAATAAGCCGTAGGAAATTATCGGTGTGGGCTTCGTAAAGCCACACACCGATGCGGGATGCCACGGCGATAAGATTTCCATCAAGAGATGTTGCCGTCGCAGATACACCGCCCCTGCCGAACCGTGCAATCGTCTCAGACGGTAAAGCAATTAGATTTTCTTGAGGATGGTTCTGAATAAATACTTTGTTAAGCATGCCAAATTCCATAGTAAACGGTTTGTAAAGATGTATCTATTAACTTGTCAGAGCAAGACCCACAGTCAGTGCCATACCGTAAATCATACTGGTTTCGTCTATATCAAATTGCGGGTGATGACACATATTAACAATACCTCTCTGTTCATTTCCTGCACCGACCATCACGAAACAGGCAGGAATCTGCTGCGAATAGCACGCGAAATCCTCACCACCGAGTATTGGCGGTATCGGAAAAAGCACATTCTCCTCGCCAACTAACGTTTGCGCAGAGGATACTACCGCATTAACACAAGGTTCATGATTGTAGGTAACAGGGCAGCCTTCCTGATAGGCAAAATCATAAGTTGCATCATGTGCATTTGCAATGCCAGCAAGTAGGT
This sequence comes from Candidatus Poribacteria bacterium, assembly GCA_028818995.1. The sequence goes on from JAPPMR010000199.1 coordinate 2,509, forward strand.
TTTGCAGTCGTGCCCTTACCCGTTTCTGAACATCTTTGTCCAATGTGCGAACCGTGCCGCCAAGTGTTACATAAGATGGAATAAAATTCTTAGCATCTACACCGTGAAACTGTGTAATACTAACAACAGCAGAGTCTAACGGATCCACATTTC
>JAPPMR010001009.1 GCA_028818995.1 Candidatus Poribacteria bacterium
CCGCCATCGTGACTTCGTCGCTGCGAAGGAGTGAGCGTCCGCCGATGGTATGCCAGACACCTGTAGAGTTGCAATAATGCCCCGTCATAATCCCTGCTCGTGTTGGTGAACAGGTCGGACCGACGTGTAGATTCTGCAGTTGCACGCTTTCTGCTGCTAACGCGTCCAGATTCGGTGTATTAATAACGGGGTTTCCGGTACATCCTAAATCGCCGTATCCTTGGTCGTCCGTGATAACGAAGACGAGGTTTGGGGTCGTCTGTTCTGCCACGATAATATCTCCTGTCTATTGGGGCTATTACTTGCAGGAATAGAGTTTCCGCTGTGCCCATCCGTTCCTCAAGGCGTTAACTTTATTTCAACGCTTCTTTAATCCGATCTAAACCGCGATTAATCTCCGTCAACGATGTGGCGAAGGAGAGACGCAAATGATTGTCGGCACCGAAACCATCGCCCGGTACAACACCAACACCTGCTGAATTGAGCAGATAGTCGGTTATATCCATTGAACTCTCGATCTTTTGCCCATCGATTGTCCTACCGTAGTGTTCAGAAAAATCGGGGAAGATGTAGAACGCGCCCTGCGGTCTGGCATAACTAATCCCATCAATATCGTCAAAACGTTGACAGATCACATCTCGGCGTTCCTCAAACGCTTTTCGCATCTCTTCAACGGCATCCTGCCGTTCGTTCAATGCGACAACGGCGGCTTTCTGGGCAATGGATGTCGGGTTTGAGGTGCTGTGCGATTGGATACGCGACATTGCTGAGATCGCATCCTCGGGACCGGCGGTATACCCAATCCGCCATCCTGTCATCGAGTAGGCTTTAGAAACACCGTTGACAACAAAGGTAATCGCTTTCGTCTCCTCGTTAAAGGAGGCCGGACTCTGATGCGTCGCACCGTCGTAGAGGAGTGCCTCATAAATTTCATCGGAGATGAGGTAGATTTGGTGTTTGACAGCAAGATCGGCGATTGCCTTGAGTGTTTCCAGATCGTAGGTTGTGCCAGTCGGGTTGCTCGGACTGTTAACGAGGATTGCCTTTGCCTTTGAGGTTATCGCTGCTTCGACTTGATCGGGTGCCATGCAGAAGTTTTGCGCTGGCGTTGTCTCAATGACGCGCGGCACTGCCCCTGCAAGTTTAATCTGTTCTGGATAACTTACCCAATACGGTGCGGCGAAAATGACTTCATCGCCCGGATCACAGATCGCTTGAAAGATGTTATAGATGGTATGCTTAGCACCGCAGGAGACGATGACCTCGGATGGGCTGTAACTTAACCCATTGTCGCGTTTGAACTTCTCGGTGATTGCCTCTCGAAGTTCCGGTGTGCCGGGGACAGGGGTATATTTTGTAAACCCGTCGTTGAGTGCAGCGATTGCAGCGTCTTTGATATAATCGGGTGTGTCAAAATCGGGTTCGCCTGCCCCGAATTTGACGACATCTACGCCATCAGCGATCAACGCGTTGATTTTCGCGGTGATCGCCAAAGTGGACGATGGCGTTACGTTTTGACTCCGTTGCGATAATGAAATCATTCGTTCTCCTTTGAAAGTAGGTTTTTGAGTCTTCTCATGAAGCTCTGTTTTTTTTCTCCACGAGTTTTCTGTGGATCAACGTTGTCTTCAGACTGTGGGGACGGTTCCGAGTCTAATAGATCGCCTTTCATGTCCAAGAGGAATATTTCAAACTGCTGAATTTTCTCCTTCCACTGTTTGCGCGAAGCATGCAGTCCGCGCTCTTTTTCCTCAAGTTCACCAATTTCAGTTTCCAATCCGGCTTTATCTGCTCTTAACTGACCAATTTCGTCGCTCAGATGTTTCTGAATAGATTTCAAGTCTTGGTTGTGCGCTCTATCGGATTCTATCGCCTGTTTCAGGGCATCTAGTTTTAGACTTTCCTGCCTAACGTCTGTCGTGACCTCAGTTTTTTTAGTTTTCAAATCGCCAATTTCGCTTTTCAACTGGTTACGACTGGATTCTAAGGATTTGATTTCATCCTTAAATCGTTTACGAAAGATTACGCTTTTGACAACCCCATCCTCAAATTGATCGCGCGTAATGGGATCAAATCGGTTTCGTTGCCGATTCTCATAAAATTTCCACTGTTTGGGATCTGTCATATTTGCAAAAATTCCAAAGCGTGTATCGGTTGCACAGAGGTAAGACTTCAACTGTTCAACTCCGTGTCCTACATGTCCGATCGCCTTGCACTCTGCAATTACAACCAAACTTCCGTTTTGATCGACTAGCACAACGTCGGCAAATCCATTGCCAGAACCAAACTGAATTTCATACTCTTTTTCTGTTAATAGTCCATCGGTTTCAAGGGCATCAAGGTAAGCCTGAACTACATCTACGACTGTTTGCTCATCTTCAGCTGAGGCGGACGGAACCAATTGTATATCATTAGGACTATCAATCTTAATCTGATATTGAGACATGCCTGTAAAAATGTCAAAATTCCCTTGGATACTTACTTCAGTGCCCCTTTGTAGAATATCTCTTTGTAGAAGAAAAGAAGGGTTTCGTAAGATTTTCGGAGGGAGTACACATACTATCATGTCCGCATTATTTGCATTTTTGAGATGGAGATGGAAGAAATCTGCTTTATCTTCGTTCCTTGAAATTTCGCCTTGAACCTTGGTCGAATGCTTC
>JAPPMR010000776.1 GCA_028818995.1 Candidatus Poribacteria bacterium
ACGAGTTGTGCTAAATAACTTTCTGTAAAAAACTATTTGACATAAACATAGCTTTTTGTTCGTGTTTCCTATTGGTTGATATGCTCTTCAGTCCCGTAGGGACGATATGTTTATAGAAGTGCGGCAATAAAACCCTCTTTAGTCCCGTCGGGACGATATGTTTATATGACAATACCTAATACCTGTGAAAACAACAAAAACAATTAGTTAACTGGCACAAGTCGTTAATATGGCAAAAAACTATAGGTATGCTACGGTATGCATACCAGATTTCGCCGCGACATCTACGCCATGTAGTTATGGTGGAGAACATGCCCTGACAAGAAATCCGGGAAAAATGCCTGCCATTGCAGAGGTAAGGCTTAATGCGTCACTATCCGGCTATGGCGAGGCACAATTCAGTTTTGATTCAGCATTCATCAATGGTGAAAATCAAGTTAGCTATAATGGAGCTTCTCGCGTCGCTGAGATCGGATCTTGGGGCGTAAACATCAACGTGAATGATAGTATTGAAGATGGGACAGCTTACGCCCAATCCGAATCAGCTGTTTTTTATTGGTGGCAAGAGGACGAAATTCCAGAGAAAGAAAGTGGAACATGGTCGGGGTCAGGGACTGTCAAGATCGCAAATGTCAGATGGAAGGGCACCTCCTCGATTACTATCACAACAGAATTCGGTTCGGAGTCTACAGTGTCTGTTGGATTGGAGCCTGGCATTTCTCACACCGTCACACTATCTAATGGAAGATCAATTACAACGGAGGTATCCGATGATATGTGGGAATTTAACGCCCATGATAGTGATAGCAAATCGGGTAGCTGGTCATTTACCGAAGAATTGCAATGCTGGGTATGCAAGTCTGCATTACAGGATGATCTGCACGAACATTATACCTTGTGCTATGGGTGTCTGGAGACATATCCCTGCTTTAAACATGACGACGGACACGAATGGGTGTATGAAGATTGTCCTGATGGACATGCTCACTATGAATGCGATGGTAGTGATCACAGCCTACTTGCAACGTGTTCTAATTGTAATGAGGCTTCTGTTTATAAATGCGCTGGACATCCTGACAGTTGCACAGCCAGCGGTAGTACAGACGACAGCGTTGGCAGCAACACAGAAAGTGGTAGCACCTCGCCAACGCCTTCCACGCCGTCACCACCTTCATCATCTGATAGTGAGGATGATGGTGACAGTGGCACATCGTCGTCAAACAGTGTATATGCTACGGATGGTTCTTATACGCTCTACGCGGGTGACACGCATAATGCGACTTGTACCACGATTGGACCCTATCAGTATGTCGCTTGGTATGTGGATGATTTTCTGTGGGAAACCGACGACAATCCCGACGGCACCAATACAGAGGCTTCTTTCAGTTATACTTTCCCCGATGATGCCTCTGGCACGTATACGATAAAGGCTGAAATCCAAATCCTCAGCGGTGGTCGCTACATAGAGAGTTACACTGTCACAGTGCAATAGGTGACACTGTTTATCTCACATTTTACAGGCAGATATCCTTTTGGGTATCTGCCTATTTTGCTGTGTCTATGACGTTTGCACGCCTAATAGGTCATTTCTTGCACATCACTCTACAACCGATCAACTGTATACGCCTCCAGCAATGTCTCATCAACCTCAACACCAAACCCTGGCGCATCACTGATCGTGAAAAACCTTCGCGTGGAGAAGGACGTAAACGACGGTAAAGTTCATTTTCAACACCATTTCGAGAAGGACCGAACGTCTCCGCCATGCATGGCATCGGCAAACACGCGGTGAGATGTAATCCCCACGGTGTACCTGCTTGATGGAGCCATGTTGGAATGCCAAGTTCCGCTGCTTCGCGTGCGATGCGGAGGCACTCTGTGAAACCACCTGCCCAACTCACATCTGGCTGAATCATATCTGCTGCCTTCCACCGCAACGACGCATCTAAGGGTCCGAGTCATACGCTTTTGGCTCCTATCAACACTGCGGGGGTTGCTGATGTCCAACACGCATCCAATGCCGGTTCAACCAGACCTACTTCATGACACGATGCGCTCAAAATCAGAACACTTATCGGTCTGTCTCGCTTTTCTGTAATCGCTACCAACTTTGTGCCTTGCCACACTTCTATTCTGTAGGAGCGATCTCCGAATCGCGACGAAACCGCTGTTAGTCGGGAATCCAAATCAAGAAATCAACGGTATGAATACCTTTTTGGTATTCCCCCAAATCAACGCCGAATGCGCTTTTGGGCATTCGGCGGGTATGAATGCCATTTAGGCATTCCCGGAGTTCCCTCCCACAACTCAGATGTAAAGTTAATTGTAGAATCCACTATAAAAGTTTTATTTTCAATTATCCACTATTTATGAGATACGCTGTAATAAACTAAACATCTATCGGTAACATATTTCTACTGGGAAGATAATCCAAATTACTAACATAACGTGAGTTTGATAATTAGATTGAATATAGATGTAGGTTGGGTTGAGGCACGAAACCCGCTGAATGCCAAAAGGCATTCACAGCGTTGATTTGAACATCAAACGATTTTACAGACTGGAAATGTTGGGTTTCACCTTCGGTTCAACCCATAAGTGTCAACTTAAGGAAATTTCAAATTATTTAAAATATGGATCAACACAC
>JAPPMR010000963.1 GCA_028818995.1 Candidatus Poribacteria bacterium
GCGTCGGGATAAGACGGATGCCATCAAGCAGGGCATGATGCAGCAACTCCTCACGGGGCGGGTGCGGTTGTCTGAATCGCGGATTGACGCGGATTAGCGGTGCTTGGTGTTTGTCGCGCCTTCTGTCTGAATCAGGATTTTCAGGATGCGTTGGGTTTCGCTTCGCTCAACCGAACGGACGATTTTACTCAAATCGAAAAAAATAAATTGAGGGTGGTTCATTATTCAAGAAAATTTTATAGGTGGGCTCGTTTTGCAGTGTGAGTCTGCACCATAATATGCACAATCTAACAGATTATGCTACAAATTTTATTTTTGAACCCCCTCAAAAATCAAAATTACTGATTTTGTTCTGTTTTTTCCTCTTGATTAGTATCCTGATTCGGGTTTTCTGAAACAGGAGGGTTTTCTGAAACAGGAGCTTGGGGAGGGGCTCCCTCTTGATCCTGATTTGGTGTCTGACTAGGTGTGCCATGCTCTTGTTGAAAGAACCCCGGTAGTCTCCCACCGTACGATTTTTCATGAGTTGACTCACTATCAACAATCGTCTGAATAACAGTTTCTTTAGTTGTCGCTTCCTTTTTATTCATGTCCTTTTCTCCTGTAATAAAGGCAGTAATTAAGATATAGGTTAGAATAAGGCTAATACCAATAAGAGACGCGATAAGAGACCTATGGAATCTTCTATCTAACTTGTCAGCAAGTTCTTTGCTTGGAGGGTCTTGATATTCCATTTCCGTCCCAATTGTATCAATTTTTTCGTCAATAACTTTTTCGTCTACTTTTAATTTCCTGAATAGAACATATAACAAATAAACCCAGGGAGCATAACCTGCAATCAACATAACCAATAACAGTAATGGATTGGAGAAAGGTTGTGTCCCTTTTATTGTTCCAATAAGGCCAGCAATAGTAGCACCAACAGAAATTAAAACGATTTTTATTCGATTGGTGGCATTCTCTTGACGTTGTTGTAATAGTGACGAATAGTATATCTCTCTAAATCTCGTTTTTTCATCTTCCATGGTTAATATTCTATCCGTGTTTTTATCTTAATATTGTATCAGATAATTTTAGCCTTGTCAAGTGAAAAAATATCGTTTAAACTACTTGCAGTGATTTTCAAGCCCAAAACTATTTATTGCGTAATTTGATGTATGGATATTATTTTTTCAGATCAGGAAATCACAGCATTAATAGAGGAACACAAGGTACTACCAGACAATTGGGGTAGCAAGTTTAAAAAAAGAGTGAATCGCGGAAGCAATGAATATCTCCTAAATGTAACAGGAGAAGAGGGGAACGAATTTCGAGTTATTGTTAGAATGAGCGTTTCCGACGAATTAAACTTTTCAGTTGTCTTAGGTGTTAAAGTTCCACCGCCGAAGAAATTTTTTCGACTTAGACGCTACAATGGCAGTAACCATGAACACATCAACCCAATTGAAAATGAAGTGGCGACGGGATTTCACATACACACCGCGACAGAGCGATATCAGGTGAATAGCATAAGAGAGGAAGATTACGCTGAACCGACAACACGTTATAATGATGTCAATGGTGCTTTGAAATGCCTTTTTGCAGATGCAAATTTTGAAGACCCTTACGCGCTACAGGACACCTTCATTTGAGGAGGGATAAGCAATGTCGATAAAATCCATAGAACAAGACTTTATTGAGAAGGTATCAGCAAAGGTTCGGGTTTTACCTGATGGCAGAGACCGTTTTCGCGTGTTTACCCCTTTCCGGTTTGACGACGGTGATCACATAGCCATTGTTCTAAAAAAAGAACAGGGACGTTGGCTACTCTCAGACGGAGGGCATACCTATATGCACTTGACCTACGATATTGATGAGAGCAAATTATTTAGGGGGACACGTCATCAAATCATTTCAAATGCTTTGTCTACGTTTAAAGTTGAAGACCGTTTTGGCGAATTAATTCTTGAAGTCAAAGACGCGCGTTTCGGTGATGCGTTATACGCTTTTGCCCAAGCACTTGTGAAAATGGGTGACGTCTTGTGTCTGTCGAAAGAACATGTACAATCCACATTTATAGCAGATTTTCAAGCCCTGTTCCATGAAGTTGTTCCAGAAGAGAAGAGGGATTTTGACTGGAACGATCCAGAGCGTGATGAAGAAAAAAAATACACAGTAGATTGTCGGATCAATGGAATGCCTGAACCTCTTTTTGTATATGCCCTTTTCAACAATGATAGAATCCGAGATGCAACAATCAAGTTACAAAAAGTGATGCAATGGGATATTCCATTTCGTCCTTTGGGGATTTTCCAAAATAGAGGAGCTGCGAATCGTCAAGTGGTCGCCCGTTTCGACGATGTGTGCCCTGCTCAATTCTCCAGTCTCGAAGCAGATCGTCAAGAAATTGTAGATTATCTGGGCGAAAACATCCAAAGGTCCCTTGTGCAATAATATTCAAACCTCGGTTTAGGAAAGAATATAAATGAACCCTATTCGTATTTTCATCAGCAGCGTGCAAACGGAATTCGCACAGGAACGCACAGCATTGCGCGACTATTTACGCGATGATCCGTTAATGCGACGGTTCTTTGACCCATTCCTAATTGAAGATGTTCCAGCGTCAGATCGCCGTCCGGATGACCTCTATCTGGACGAAGTTGCGC